>CAUJFR010000134.1 GCA_963169885.1 Bacteroidota bacterium | reverse complement strand
GTGATTTCCTTTTTGGCAGGCACCGTGGTATAGGAAGTATCGGCTGCATTGAATTTATCCAGCACCTGTTGTTTCGCAAAAGCGGGGATGTATTTGGACACCGCATCATCGAGTAAGAGTTTGCCTTCTTCAAACAGGATCATGATGGCCACACTTGTGATGGCCTTGGTCTGCGAAGCGATACGGAAGATCTGATCTTTCTGCATCGCTACCTTCATTTCTTTATCATTAAAACCAACCGCTTTATAATAAACGATCTTATTATTACGGATCACCAGGGCGGCCCCACCCTGCATCCATCCCTTGTCCACCCAGCCGGTCATTTCCCGGTCAATCCGTTTCAGTCTTTCACTGGAAAATCCCTGTGATTCCGGTGTGGCGAGGGTGATGGGTTGGGCAATGGCGGCTATTTGAAAGCCGATCAGGAGGAGGAGGAGGAGTTTTTTCATATGTGAAGTTGTGGGTACCAAGTTAAGAAAATAGTAAATAGAGAATAGAAAATAGGGAACAGCCCTTACTAAGAACATGTTATGATCAGTATTGTTTCTTAGTAAGGGCTGTTTCCTACTCTCTATTTTCTATTCTCCATTTTTTCCTCTCTCAGCTTAATTCTTCTTACAAGAGATCTTCACCCATATCTTATGCGTATCATCCGTTTTCTGGAAGATGGCGAAGGGGATCATGGTATCCAGGAAATGCATATCCCGGGTGGATGAACTGAGATCGGTGATGGTTTCGATGGTTTCGGTGCGGGTGGCGCGGTTGTCCAGAATAAAAGTGGATTGGACTTCCTCTTTCATCTTCAGGGCATCGTAGGAGGCAAAGTCATTGTCTTTATGCCGGCTGCCCACATTGGTTTTCACCACCAGCATCAGCCGCTTATTGATCAGCAGGTTTTCAGGGATATTATACGTCACTTTGCTCATTTGTACTGTGCTGTTTATATTATCCTGGTATTTGCTGAGCGCAGCGGTTGGCGGATTCCTGAAATTGGTCTGTTGGTACAGGAGTTCGGACATGTTATTATAAGAACGGAGACGGGTCTTCATTTCGTTGTTATTGTCCAGTTCCCAGAGTTCAATACTGACTACACCAAAAATGCGTTTGCAATCGCCATTATCGATCCGGTTGCGGGTGGCTTCCGAGACGGCAATATTATTGAGCATGACATCGAACAGTATTTTCCGGCCACCTTCCTGGGAATTGCCGGTGCCCACTGTTTCGAATTGCCAGTCCTTGTCGGTGGCGCCATTATCCCCCCATTGTACCAGGCGGGAGTTGGCTGCTGTGCCGCCGCCATCCACTCCAATGATCAGCCCGGAGTTTTTGTTTTTGATTTTATAGCCCTTGGTGGTTTTAACCAGGGTCCAGACCTGGTCCACCTGGTTGCGGGTGCGGCGTTGTACCACAAATCCATACTGCGTTTTGCTGGCATTGAGAATGCCGAGGAATTGATTCGTATGCACATTCTGGAATTTATAGGCGCCACCGGGAACGGCGATCACTTTCCAGGTAAACCAGGCATCATTGCGTCCGTTATTGATGACGATTTCCGCGTCAGGAGCGGTGCTTACATCTTTTGGAACAGCGAATTTGCCACTGTTGATGTTTTTGATTCTTACTATATCCCCGTCTTTCAGCTGGGCATTTGCGGCCGTAAGCAGGCCAAAGCTGAATAATACAACGAGAAAAGGATTGCGTACAGGTTTCATGTGTAATGGTTTTGATGACAGGGTAAAACTAACCTGCGTATCAAAGCTGTACAATTACACATTTGGGTAGTACCGGCCCCCTAAATCCCCCGAAGGGGGACTTCGAAGACGTTGATTCTTTAATCAATCTTTTCTTCTTTGTCTTGTGTAAAAAGAGCCCGCAAAGACTATAAGAGACTCCGTAAGTAGTAAAGTCTTTAAGTCTTAGCGGGAACAAATACGCTGTTCTATGATGAAAGCAAATGGCGATCTTTCAAACAGCTTCCCGACTCCTCACTGCTTCCCAGGTCCAAACAACGCTTTCCCGCTCCTCACACCCGTATGTTTTTCATTATCCACCGTCAGCTGACCGTTTACGATTACATAATGAAAACCTTTGGAATAGGCATGAGGTTTATCAAACGTAGAGATATCCTGTACTTCGTTTTCATCAAAGATGACTATATCCGCTGCGAAGCCGGTCTTCAGTAAACCGCGGTCGGACAGCTGGAATTTTTGGGCGGGCAGGGAGGTCATGCGGCGGATCGCTTCTTCGAGCGAGAGTACTTTATCCACCCTGACATATTTGCCCAGTACCCGGGCATTGGTGCCATAGCCACGGGGATGCGGCATGCCTGCATTGAGTACACGGATGGTGGCGTCGCTGGCAAACATGTTGTAGGGATATTTCATGATGCGTTTTACATCTTCTTCGCCCATGCCATGGAAGACGGCACTCGCCCCCCCTCTTTTCATGATATCAATAACGGTCTGTGCTTCTTCTTTAGCCTTATGCTTCCGGCCCATCATTAAATTGATTTGTTCGATACTCTTACCATTATAGGTGGTATCGGGGGAGAAGTAGGCAATGACTGCATAACTCAGGTGTTTCAGTTTTCTTTTTTTCAACCGGGCTAAAATGGATTTCACCACATATTTATTGGTGGCCGGGTTTTCCAGTCTTGCTTTAATGGAATCCTGTCCGTCGGCGAGTATTTCATCGGGTATCAATGTACTGATCGACGTACTGCTGGCGGTATAAGGATACTGATCAATAGTGACTTCAATCCCTTCTTTACGAGCGGCTTCGATCATAGGTACAGTGATCTTGCTGCGTCCCCAGTTTTGTTGTCCGCTGAGTTTGAAATGCGAGATCTCCACCGGAATCTTTGCTTCCCGTCCGATGGTGAGTGCTTCTTCAATGGCTTGGGTCACGCTATCGCCTTCATCGCGCATGTGAGAAGCGTAGAGACCATTGTATTTGGCAGCTATTTTGGCGAGTGCCACAATTTCATAAGTTTTGGAATAAGTACCGGGGATATAGATCAGTCCGGTGGATAAACCCACGGCTCCATCCTTCATGGCTTTGTCCACGATGGTTTCCATCTTTTGCAATTCTTCCGGTGAGGCATCGCGGTTGGCGCGTCCCATCACGGCTTTACGTACATCATTATGTCCCACGAGAGTGGCAATATTGATGGAGGTCTTCAGTGAGTCCACCCAACGCAGGTATTTACCAATGTCCACATGTGAGGAACCGCAGTTGCCGGTTACGCAGGTGGTCACGCCATCATAGATAAAACTCTTTGCTTCGGGATCTTTTATCTCATCCCCTTCCAGGTGGGTATGTACATCAATAAAGCCCGGGGCAACGATCAACCCTTTGGCATCAATAGTCCTGGTGGCGGTGAAAGAAATAGTCCGGCCGATGCCGATGATTTTCCCGTCCTTGATCGCCACGGAACCATAGTACCAGTTGTTGCCGGTGCCGTCTATGATCTTGCCGTTGCTGATGAGGAGGTCACAGGTCTGGGAATGGGAAAAGAGAGGGAATAAGAGGAGGAGGAAGAGATTTTTCATGGTACAATTTACACTAAATAGGCTTAAGTAAAGATCGCCGATGGCGATTTCCGCTGCGCGGAATTTTTAAACACATAGGAACATAGGGTCATAGGAAACACATAGAATACAAAATGCAATATTTATAGTCACATTAAAGCAAGTACCCCCGAAAAAAATCTATGTGCAAATCTATGTCTCTATGTTCCTATGTGTTAAAATATTGCGTGAAACGCAATCACTCCCCCGGGTGATATGTTTTTTCTATATTCTTCACCACATCTTCTTTATAAAACAACACGGTCTTAAACGCCCCCTTGCTGTACATAATTGACTGGTCGAAGAAATGCGGGGAGGCCGGGTTGCCGCTGTTGCCGCCGGCGAGGAGTGACTTAGCTTTTATCTTTTTTCCGAATTCAACGGCGCAGATAAAACTGTTCCCATGTACTCCGTATCTTTTTTGTGTACCGGGAAAGACACGACTGCTGTAGGAAGGCAGTGCACCCCATGCAGAAGAGGCAAAGGGTACAGGTATGCTTTCTTTGCTGTCGTCAAATTTATTATCAATATCCGGGGAGATGCGTTGGAAGCGGTTGATATTGCCCCAGGAGACTTCCCAGCGGCCAAAACGGTTTTCGAGATCACGCAGGGTGGCCAGCATCGGATAGAGCAGGTCACGGGCCGGGGCAGTTTGCGCATAGTAACGGAATTTATCTACCTGATCGGCCTCTTCATCCTCCACTATTTTTACCTGTAACATGGCCGGCAATAATCGCTGGGCCCATTCGATGGCGAGGGTGGTGGCTACGGATATTTCACTGCTGCGGTAATCCCAGTTTTTCAGGATCATCATCGGTATGGCTAAAAGTCCGTTGAGTGAATCCGGGAAGTCCGCCTTTTTTTCATACGCATTAAGCAGGGCAGGTACGAGTACTTCAAAGGCGGCGAGACGACGGTCGTACCCGGCTGCAATGACTTTTTCGAGATTGTAGGTTTTGGTTTCACCCAGCACCCGCACGGCATTGATGCCCCTGAAATTTTCTCCATCGGGTGCCATATAGACCGGGTAGTTTTCTTTCTTCGGACTGTTGGGACCGGCCACCGTATAAGGCGTGGCGTTACAATTCTGCAACCAGCCATTCACCGGATTAATTATATGTAATGTCTGATCGATCGAATGATATCCCTTCCATTCAGTCGCAGCAATACTTCCATCCACTGGTTTACTCCAATCATACGAGGTATCCCGGTCGGGTACCCTGTTTCCATGCCAGTAGGCAATATTACCTGCCGCATCAGCATACACGGTATTATTGGAGATATTGCCTTTGAGGTCGAGGGTCTTTTTAAAATCATCGAGTCCTTTTGCCTTCGTACGTTGCCAGCATTGCAGCAATCCGTTATACAGCCGGTTATCGGCTTTTACACTGAGCCATTGATCATTTCGTTTGGCCATGATGGGACCATGGTGTGTGTACAGCGCCTTGAATTCTTTTTGAGCGTTGTCAGTGCCGTTCCGATACTTCAGTATGATCTTTTCTTCCTTTACCGGTTTTTGTTGTCCTTTATATTCATACTGCCACCCCTTCGTTGTTTTACTGATTTTTTCAATATAGCTATCCGCTGCATCCACATAACTGCTGGTATGCATCCAGCCGCAATGTTCGTTAAAACCCTGGTAGATGAAAAACTGTCCCCAGGTAACCGCTCCATAGGCATTCAATCCTTCCTCACTTACCATATGTACTTCAGGACGAAAATAAAAAGTTACGTGCGGATTGATATATAATATAGCATTACCCGATTCCGTGATCTTCGGAGAGAAGGCAAAACCATTGGAGCCGGTCAGTTTCAGATCCGCCTCGGGGTCATTTGCTTTGGGTACAAAGGCAGTGGGCGTTTCTCCCGAATAGAAACTTCTGAATTCGGATGGAGTGATATCGGCCGTACTGATCGCTCCGATACTTCCATCGGTCCACATAAAGGGAAACCAGGGTTCAAAGCGGGTAAGCAAGGTGGGTTTTTTCTCCGGGTGTTTATAGATATAAAAATTCACCGCATCGGCAAAGGTATTGCAGAGTTTTTTGAGCCAGTCGGGGGCATTTTTATAATCCTTTTTGGAATCGGCCTGACTGATGATCATCCGGTTGAGCAGATCACTATAAAGAGCGGATTCACCATAAACCTCTGCGGTCCTTCCCAGTTTTTCCAGGTAGTTCATTTCCACTCTTGGAAAATCATCCTCGCACTGAGCATAGAGCAGTCCGAATACTGCATCCGCATCGGACTTGCCATAGATATGTGGCACCCCGTAATGATCGCGGATGATGGTTACGTTTTTGGCCTGTTTTTCCCAGCGGCTGATTTCTGTCCTGGTAAAAGGCTGGGCCAGTAGCTGAATAGGCAATAAAAGAATCAGGATGATTTTTCGCATACCTGAAAATAATAAATAATCCGGCAACCGACAGGGTCTTTCAGCTGAATTTGTTTCAAAGAAATTGGTTGAAGTTTTCACGGGTTAATACAACTGTTTCCGCTTTATAGGTCTCTGTAAATAATCGGGGAATTTTTACCTTGGCAGTGGCTTTCCATTTTATTTCATAGCCGGTTATCCTGCCTGCTGTTTCTTCTACATAATCAATTTCCTGTTGTTGTACTGTCCGCCAGAAATAAGGTTTTGCCAGACTGCCTTCATAGTGAATCTTCTTCATTCTTTCACTGATCAGGAAATTTTCCCAGAGCGCTCCTTTATCTTGTCGTAATTCCAGGGCATTAAAATTTCCAATCACCATATTCCGGATACCGGTATCGAAAAAATATATTTTCTGGTTGGTCTTTATTTCATTTCTGAGGTTCCTGCTGAAACTTTTTAGTTTGAAAATGACGAAAGCCTTTTCCAGTATATCAATATACGTGCTAACCGTGTTTTTATCAATGCCCAGTAGTTGGGCAAGTTCATTGTAGCTGACTTCATTGCCGATCTGTAAGGCAAGCGCCTGTAACAGCTTTTCCAGGATTTCCGGTTTTCTTATTCCGCCGAAAGCTAAAATGTCTTTGTATAAATAGCTATCGGCTAATTGTTTCAATACTTCTTTTTCATCACCTGCGCGGTTAATCACATCCGGGTACATGCCATAGATTATCCGGAGTTCCAATTGTTGTGTTGATTTTACAAAGCCAATTGTGTCTTCCAGTTCTTTCCAGGAGATGGGGAATAGCTGGTATTCCCATTTGCGGCCGGTTAATGGTTCATTTAACTGGTTATTCAGTTCAAATGCCGACGATCCACTGACAATCAGTTGCACTTCTTTAAACTGGTCGGTCATTATTTTCAGCGTAATGCCTATGTTTTCTATCCGTTGTGCTTCATCAATAAACACCAGTTTATGTTTGCCTATGATGTTTTTAAGTTGTTCGGTATTTGGGTTTGTCAACAGGATTCTTACAGTAGGATCATCACCATCCAGGAATAAATGTGCTTTATTCTCAAGCAGATTTTTGATTAAGGTGGTTTTTCCAACCTGGCGGGGACCCACAATAATGATTGCTTTTCCGCTGCCCAGCCGGGACTCCAGTTTTGGGGTTAAATAGCGAGAAATCATGTTATTGGTTATTGTATTCACCAAATATAATAATAATTGGTGAATACAAACGCCAAATATTAAAAATTATTGATTTTCATCCTTTTCCAGCTCCCGGATAGTCTTCTTCGCCTCCGCCAGCCGTATCTGTTTATTCTTCTCCACCAGTTTATGTACCGCCCAGTGCTCCAGTTTATGATGCAGGGGAACCAGCAGCGCCGCAATGCAAACCAACGAGAGGAGCATCAACACCGGTGAATGATGGGTGATGCGTTCCAGGAAGGGATGGAGTAACAGATTCAGAAACTCAAAAACCAGTAATAACGCCACCACGCCCAGGAACTGAATCAGTTTGGTATTAGTGATATGACGACGGCTGAGGAGGATGAAGAATATGATGAAAGTGATAATGCCCAGGGCAATCAACGCGTATTGGATATTTTGTTTCCGCTGTTCAGCGGCTTTTTCTTTTTCAGCTGCCAATTCCTGTTGTTTCAGTTCATTTTCAAAGGTCAGCATTTGAGTTTGCTGAACCGTTTTGGCATTGAACATGCTGTCGTTTGTGATTCTGTATATCTCTGAATATTTTAAGGCACTGTCGCTGTTTGTTTTTTTATATAATTCCAGCAGGAGTTTTGCCGGCCGGATACTGTAATTGGAAAAAGGGGTATGCTGAACAGTCTCCACTGCTCTTTTTGCATAGATAATGGTTGAGTCTGCCAGGCCATGCGTGTTCAGGAACTGTGCTTTGCCGTAATAAGCCCAACTTAATTGCTTAGGTGAACCGGTTTTAATTCCCTGCTGAATGGCCATGTCAAAATAACCGACTGCAAGGGTCTGGTTGCCCATTTTACTATGGATGCTGCCCAGGGTCAACAGGGTATAACCGAAATAATCATAAAAGCCGGTCCGGATGCAGAGTTCATAATCCTTCTGCTCATACATCAGGGCAGAATCTGTTTTACCCATCGCTAGATATACTTCGCCCAGGTTCTGAAAGGACAGGGATTGGGCTTTGGTGAATTTTATCTTTTGCCCCAATTCGCCTGTCAGGTAATACTGGTGTAATGCCTTGGGGAAGTTATCCAGGTCCTTATAGATATTTCCCAGTACATTACTGGTAATGGACATGAGCGTTTCGTTTCCAATATCCCGGGCCATTGAATCTCCCCGAAGGGCATACTCGAGGCTTTTTTTCAAATTGCCCAGTCCCCGGTAATTGTAGCCAATAGAGGTTACCGCGTATGCTTCACTCACTTTATCCTTCTTCTCCCGGGCATAGGTTAACAGTAGCTGGATATTATCCAGGGATTTAAGCGGATCGGTTTCTCCCATTTTTGAAAAGAAACTGAAGATCATTTCTACCCTTTTGCTGATGTCTTTTTCGGCCGTGATTTTTGGCAGCAACGTATCCATGCCCTGGGCAAGGACGGATTCTGTACTTGCAACAAAACAAATGAGTAATAGTATTCTCTTCATTAATAAATTATTTTCCGGTAACCGATTTACTGATCAATGAAAATACTTCTCCCACTTTTGTATCATCAAGCCAGCGGGTCACCAGCATCAGGTCATGATCCTGGTCAATGATGATATAGTTGCCGCCAAAACCCACGGCATAAAATACTGAGGGTGAAACCTCCTTCCAGCTCTGTGTGGCATTGATCCACCACATATACCCATATTTTTTCTCGGCCGGGGAAGACTGATGAGCAGCATGCACCCATTTTTCAGAAACCAGTTGCCGGTTTTTCCATTTACCCTTGCGGAGAAATAATAATCCAAAGCGGGCCTGGTCATAGGTATTGATAAAAATACCACCGCCATGATGGCCACCGCCACTTACGGACTGCATCATCAGACCATCCATATTTACATAGGAGTGATCATAGCCATACCATCTCCAGGTAGTGGAGGCGCCGATAGGATCCATGATCTTTTCTTTCAGCAGCATGGGCAGGGGTTTCCGCCATACCTGCAATAAGGAATAAGCCAGCAGGTTTACCCGCACATCATTGTATTCGTACACGGTGCCGGGTTCATTGAGCTTCCTGTTTTTCCAGTCATCAATACCCCCGGTCTTGGGCGGACGATCGGCCCAGTCATGCAGGCCAAATAAAGTGCCTGACCAGTCGGAGGATTGGTTCAGTAAATGTTCCCACGTTATTTTGGAATTGTGTGCTCCATCAAATGAACCATCCCAGACATAAGCGCCCACTTTATCGGTTACTGATTTTATCAATCCGCTGTCAACCGCTAAACCAGCCATGGTCGACAAATAACTTTTGGTAGCGCTGAACGTCATATCCACCCGGCTGATATCGCCCCATTGGGCTACGATATATCCGTTTTTAATCACCAGTCCGGCGGGCCCGCCCCGTTGTTTCATAGGCCCGATGATCTTGTAATCAGGTTCACCGGCATAGGCCTTCATATTGGCGATGCGCAGGTCCCGCTCCATTTTGTTTTCACTGGCTATAGCCATCCGGACCGCACTGTCCAGCAGGGCCGCATTCATTTTCAGTTCTTCCGGTTTTTTTACCTGCCAGGCGGTATCCGGGTAATAAAGCGTTTGTGCATTTATATTAAAAACAGACAGGCTGAATAAAACAGCGAAAACTGTTTTATTCAAAAGCATTGATCGGGTCATATAGAACATTTCAGTTAAGCTTCTTTTTTCTGGCTTGTGCAGCATGCATGGCAAAATAAATCAGGGCAATTACTGTAATAAAAATAAGGGTGGACAGTATCTCCCATTTGGTCAGGCTGGTCAGTAACCAGATAATAGCTGCAATGCCAATGACTGGGAACAGCAGCCCCCCGGGTGCCCTGAATGTTTTTTCACCAGCCTCTTGTGGCTGACTTCTCAGTTTCACGGTTGCTAAAATAACGGCCAGGTAGACCAGCAAAATGGCGGCACTGGCGAGAATGGCTAATTGTTTAAATCCTCCGGAAACCGACAGGATAAAGATCATGGATCCGAAGACAGTAATTGCAATATGCGGCGTGGCAAATTTCGGGTGAAGCCTGCTTAGTGGCCAGGGGAATACTCCGTCTTTGGCACCGGCAAATAATACCCGCGAGGCATTGAGTACATCGGCACTTACGGAACCGAAACAGGAAACAGCTGCGGTGAGTAATAAAATGGTGGCACCGATGGGACCAACGATTTTTTCTGCCACTGCAGCAAGCGGTGCATCTTTGACCGCGGCCATTTGTGCACCAAGGATGCCCTGGGTAACCGCCTGTAATAGCAGGTAGACGATCAGTACCAGTATACCACCCAGGAAAATGCCAAGAGGAACAGTACGTTTCGGATTTTTTATTTCACCACTG
>CAUJFR010000133.1 GCA_963169885.1 Bacteroidota bacterium | reverse complement strand
CCGTGATCCTGTTCCTCACTGTTGTACAACGTGGTGTACATGGAGTTTGGTTCCTTGTACAATACGGCGGACAGGTCAATGTTTTTATATTTCCAATGCTGGATATTTTCCCGCATTTCCAGGTTATCTACTTGTCCGATCATTTCATCGACGGTTCTGAAACCGAGATCGGCCATGATTTCCCTAAGTTCCTGCGTGATCATTTTAAAGAAGTTCACCACGTGTTCAGGATCACCTTTGAACCGGTTGCGCAGTTCAGGATCCTGGGTGGCTACCCCTACCGGACAGGTATTCATATGACACTTACGCATCATGATGCACCCTTCAACTACCAGGGCGGCGGTGGCGATGCCCCATTCTTCTGCACCCAGCAAAGCCGCCACTGCAATATCCCTTCCGGTTTTCAGCTGACCATCCGCTTGTACCACTACACGGCTTCTTAATTTATTTTTTACGAGGGTCTGGTGGGTTTCGGCAAGTCCTAATTCCCAGGGCAGACCTGCATGTTTGATGGAACTGACGGGAGAGGCTCCGGTACCCCCATCGTTTCCGGCAATCAGGACCACATCGGCTTTTGCTTTGGTTACACCGGCTGCGATGGTGCCCACACCGGCTTTACTCACCAGCTTCACGCTGATACGGGCAGCACGGTTTGCATTTTTCAGATCATATATCAGCTGTGCCAGATCTTCAATAGAATATATATCGTGGTGTGGGGGAGGGGAGATTAGTCCAACGCCAGGTGTGGCATGACGAACTCTTCCGATCCAGTCATCTACTTTATGGCCGGGTAACTGGCCACCTTCACCCGGCTTGGCCCCTTGTGCCATTTTAATCTGTAATTCATCCGCCTCCGTGAGGTATAAACTGGTTACTCCAAAACGGGCAGAAGCCACCTGTTTGATTGAACTGCGCATGGAATCTCCATTGGGCAGTTTTTCATAACGCTTTTCATCTTCACCGCCTTCACCGGTATTGCTGCGTCCGCCAAGCCGGTTCATCGCAATAGCCAGAGTGGTATGGGCTTCCCAGGAGATAGAGCCAAAACTCATGGCCCCGGTGGCAAAACGTTTATAAATACTTTCAGCCGCTTCCACTTCTTCAATGGAAATAGAAGGACGGTTTTTGCGGAACTGGAAAAGACTGCGGAGTGTGCAGGCTCTTTCACTCTGATCGTTGACGGTCTTTGAGTACTTTTTAAATGTAGCAAAGTCATTCATCTTCGTGGCCTGTTGTAACAGGTGAATGGTCTGTGGATTGAAGAGGTGAAATTCTCCTTTCCGTTTCCATTGGTAAATACCGCCCACCGGCAAGCGGTCAGCCGGAATATCTTTTTTACTAAAGGCAAAATTGTGTTTTGCCAGCACCTCTTTAGCAATTTCATCGAGCCCCATGCCTTGAATTCGTGACGTGGCTCCGGTGAAATATTTATTTACGACATCCTTATTTAATCCAAGGATTTCGAAGATCTGCGCACCCTGATAGGATTGAAGGGTGGAGATACCCATCTTGGAGAACACTTTCAATAAGCCATCATTAACGGCTTTGATATAGTTTTTCTTCAGTTCATCTTCTGTCAGACTGGTCTGAAATTTTCCTCTCTCCAGCAGATCGCGGATGGAAGAAAGTGCCAGGTAAGGATTCACCGCCGTGGCACCAAAACCTACTAAGCAGGCAAAATGATGAACTTCCCAGACGTCACCTGCTTCCACAATAATTCCAACCTGTCCACGCAGTCCTTTCCGGATCAGGTGGTGATGGATGGCAGCGGTGGCCAGTAAAGAAGGAATAGGTGCGTGATTGGAGTCGATGGCCCTGTCCTGCAGGATCAGTACTTTAAATCCATCATTCACCGCATCTTCTGCATAATCACAGATTCTTTCCACTCCGCGTTTCAATGAGCCGGGTTTCCCATCAGCTCTGAAATAACACTGGATGGTTTTTGCCTGGAACAAGCCGGTATCAATACTCCGGATTTTTTCCAGTTCAAAATTGCTGAGCACCGGATGTTTTAAGGCCACACTATGACAGGTCAGGGGATCTTCCAGTAACAGGTTACCGTTGTTGCCGGCAAAGGTTGCCAGCGACATCACCAGCCGTTCGCGGATCGGATCGATCGGGGGATTGGTTACCTGCGCAAATAATTGTTTGAAATAACTGCTCAGGTGCTGGGGCTCATCACTCAGAATGGCCAGCGGCACATCGGTCCCCATGGAGCCGATCGGTTCTTTGCCTTCGAGGGCCATCGGTGTGATGATAGTATCGAGATCTTCTGTAGAATAACCAAATGCTTTCTGATACTTGAACACCTGGTCATGTTCAAGATGTGTGAACATGATCCGGGGTTGAGGTAATTCTTCCAAACGAATTTTGTATTTATTCAACCATTCACCATAAGGCTTCTGGGAACAGATTTCTTTTTTGAGGTCTTCATCACTGATGATCTTACCTTTTTCCATATCCACCACAAACATCTTACCGGGCTGCAGCCGGCCTTTCTCCAGGATGATGGCGGGATCAACAGGGAGTGCGCCTGTTTCGGAAGCCATGATGACCCGGTCGTCATTGGTAACACAATAACGGGATGGACGTAATCCATTCCTGTCCAAAGTGGCCCCGATCATTTTACCATCGGTGAAAGAGATAGAGGCGGGACCATCCCAAGGCTCCATAAAGGAGGAGTGAAATTCATAGAAGGCTTTCTTCACCGGGTCCATATCCTCGTTACCATCCCATGCTTCGGGGATCAGCATCATCATGACATGGGGTAAGGAACGGCCGGTGAGACTCAGCAGTTCAATAATATTATCCAGACAGGCCGAGTCACTTTGTCCTTCCGTTACAATGGGCAGGAGCATTTCCATTTCTTCCTTACTGAAATACGGCGTGGTAAATCCTTTTTCAGAAGTCTTTAACCAGTTGAGATTTCCCTGCAGGGTATTGATCTCCCCGTTGTGGGCAATGAAACGGAAAGGTTGAGCCAGTTTCCAGGACGGGAAAGTGTTGGTGGCAAAGCGGGAGTGCACGAGACCAAAAGCACTGACCACGCGTTTATTACTAAGATCAGGAAAATACTGACGTACCTGATGGCTGGTCAGCTGACCCTTGTAAACAATTACCTTGTATGAAAGGGAAGCAATATAAAAACCGATCTCATCTTTTCTAACAGTGCTGTTGATCAGGTGAGAGGCATAGTTGCGCAGGATAAATAATTTGCGTTCAAAATCATCCGGGTTACTGATATGATCAGGGCAGGCAAGAAACACCTGTTCGATCTCCGGTTCTACACTAAGGGCAGTTGGTCCGATACCGGCGGTATTTACCGGCACTTTGCGGTAGGTCAGAATTTCAATCCCCAGTTTCTCTGCCGAACGATTGAGAATGTCACGGCATTCTTCCCGCAACCGGATTTCTTTGGGGAAGAAAACCATACCCGCCGCATACTTTCCGAAAGAGGGCAGGTGAACGCCCAGTTTGAGACATTCATCGAAGAAGAATTCGTGCGGAGTCTGGATCATAATACCCGCGCCATCACCGGTATTCTGTTCACAACCACAGGCACCACGGTGTTCCATGTTTTCCAATACGGTTAACGCATCAGAAATGTGCTGGTGTGATTTATGACCTTTGATGTTTGCTACAAAGCCGATGCCGCATGCATCATGTTCGTAGGAAGGATGATAGAGTCCCTGGTTGCCTGCCATGTGGTGAAAAAATTAAGTGTTAAGTGAATACAGTCGTTAACTATATTTCATATTGCAAGCAAACGACTGAAATTACGGAAAAGCTTTCAGCAGGAAATTGGATTCAGCTCTAAATTATCCACAAATTGATTGGGATAAAGGATCAGACCAGGTATCCGAACAACTGGTCGTTTTTATTTATCTCGGAGAATCCGATATTGGAGTCTCTCATTTTTTTCAATAGCAGTTCATAATCACTCCGGCTTTGCAACTCAATACCCACGAGAGCGGGGCCATTTTCTTTATTGGTCTTCTGCATGTATTCGAAACGGGTGATGTCATCCGTAGGACCCAGTACATTGTTTACGAATTCCCGGAGAGCGCCGGGACGTTGCGCAAAACTGATCAGGAAATAATGTTTGAGTCCTTCGTACTGCAGGCTTCTTTCCTTGATCTCCTGCATACGGTCAATATCATTATTGCTGCCGCTGACGATACAGACAATATTTTTCCCCTTAATCACTTCTGCATAGTCATCCAGGCAGGCAATAGACAAGGCTCCGGCAGGTTCGGCTACGATGGCGTCTTCATTGTATAATTTCAGGATCGTGCTGCAGATCTTTCCTTCCGGTACCAGGTGCATATCATCCAGTACTTCCTTACAGATCGGGAAGGTGATATCACCTACACGTTTGACGGCGGCACCATCCACAAACCGGTCAATGCTGCCGAGCGTAACCGGGTGTCCGGCTTTCAGGGCTTCAAACATGGAGGGTGCGCCTTCCGGTTCGAGTCCGATGATTTTTGTACGCGGAGAAAAGGTTTTGAAAAAAGAGCCTACGCCGGCACTGAGACCTCCACCACCTACCGGGAGAAACAGATAATCTACTTCGGTAAGATCTTCCAGTATTTCCAATCCGACCGTTCCCTGGCCTTCGATGATCCGGAGATCATCGAAGGGGGGAATAAAGGTCATTTTATTTTCTTCCGTGAATTGACGGGCCGCTACAGCACAGTCATCAAAGGTATCACCCACGAGTTTAATCTCGATTTTGTCATCGCCAAACATTTTAGTCTGATTGACTTTCTGTTTGGGTGTAATGATGGGCATAAAGACCACCCCTTTTACATTCAGTTTTTTACAACTGAAGGCAAATCCCTGTGCATGGTTCCCGGCACTGGCGCAGACCACTCCTTGCTGCAATTGTTCGGCCGGCAGGGAACTCATCATGTTGTATGCTCCCCGGAGTTTATACGAGCGTACCACCTGCAGGTCTTCCCGCTTGAGGTACACTTTGCATTGGTATTTTTTGGACAGACCGGCATTCAGAATAAGGGGCGTGCGTTTCACCACTTTCTTCAGCCGCTGTTGTGCCGCTGCAAAATCCATCCGGGTCTTATTCACGGTTGATTCCATAATTAATTATCCTACTGATTCAGATTTAGCCGACAGTTGATTGAACACTTCTTTGGTAGAGGATACGGATGCAACCGCAGCTGCCTTAGGCTGGTTTTCAGGGCGCAGACTTCTTACGGTACGTCCGGCCTGCCACATTTCGCTTTCGCGGAGTTCTTTCAGTTCTTCATCCAGTTTTTCACGATAGTCATCTTTGCTGTTACTGTCAATGGAACGCTGTGATTCCACACCGGTAGCCACACTGGTATACAGATCATTGAATACAGGCAACGTGGCATCCCGGAATTTTTTCCACCAGTCAAGGGCACCGCGCTGGGCGGTAGTGGAACAGTTAGCGTACATCCAGTCCATACCGTTTTCTGCTACCAGCGGCATGAGTGACTGAGTCAGTTCTTCCACGGTTTCATTAAAAGCTTCAGAAGGAGAGTGGCCTCTTTCGCGGAGTACCTGGAACTGGGCCGCAAAAATTCCTTGAATAGCGCCCATCAGGGTACCTCTTTCGCCGGTCAGGTCAGAGAATACTTCTTTCTTGAAATCAGTTTCAAAAAGATAACCGCTGCCTACTGCAATACCCAGGGCGATTACGCGCTCAAAGGCTTTGCCGGTGGCATCCTGGAAAATGGCGTATGAACTGTTCAGTCCACGCCCTTGCAGGAACATCCGGCGCAGCGAAGTACCGGAACCTTTAGGGGCTACCAGGAATACATCCACATCCTTGGGAGGAATGATGCCTGTTTGTTCGTTGAAGGTGATGCCGAAACCATGTGAGAAGTACAGGGCTTTACCGGGAGTCAGGTGTTTCTGCACCGTTGGCCACAAAGCGATCTGCGCCGCATCACTCAGCAGGTAACAGATAATCGTACCTTTTTGCAGGGCTTCTTCAATTTCGAAAAGGGTTTCACCGGGTACAAATCCATCAGCCACGGCTTTATCCCAGGTCTTGGAATTTTTACGCTGACCTACGATTACATTGATGCCATTGTCTTTTTGGTTCAATGCCTGGCCGGGTCCTTGTACACCGTAGCCAATTACAGCCACTGTTTCATTTTTAAGCACTTCCTGTGCTTTACTGAGGGGAAACTCTTCGCGGGTAACTACATTTTCTTCTACACCGCCGAAATTTAATTTTGCCATGATTATGTTGTTGTTTAGAGTTGAGTTGTTTAGTTTTTGATTCGGTTGTCCAGATTACATCGAAAAAATTTCTTCGTTTTTGTCGAGGAATTCATTTTCTACAGCATCTTCACCGGGTTCCTGTTTTTCGAAGTCCTTGAGGCGTTCATGAAATCCACGGCTGGCTTTGATGATGGCTACCCGGGCACTGCGTACAAACTCAATGAGTCCGTAGGGTTCCAGCACTTTGATCAGGGCTTCAGTCTCTTCGCGATGACCGGCTACCGCGAATACGGTATAATCTTTACGGATCACCACCGTATGTGCCCCGTTTTCTCTTAAGAGACGTTCCACTTTTACCTCTGTGGCAATTACATCGGTGGGTACTTTATACAGCGCCAGCTCCTGCCAAACAATTTCTTCTTCGGTGTTGTAATAGGCTTTGAGTACTTCCACCTGCTTTTCAATCTGCCGGCAGAGTTTACGGACCACATCTTCAAATTCATTGATCACAATGGTGAACCGGTGAACACTGTCCACTTCAGTGGGGGAGGTGTTCAGGCTTTCAATATTGATCTTTCTCCGCGAGAAAATGATCGCGATGCGATTCAACAGGCCCACCTGGTTTTCGGTGTAGACCGTGATTGTGTATTCTCTTTTTTGCATAGCGTGTTAATTCAAAAGTCAAAATTCAAAAGTAAAAAAGACACCTGAAGCGGGATCATCTCTCTACTTTGGAACTTATTGATATTATTTCATTTTTTTTCAAAAGCGAAAGTCTGTTTTCCATAACCGGGCTGACCAATACGATATTGAAGTTTTCGGTTACTGTTTTTTACTTTTTACTTTTGAATTTTTACTTCTTTAGATTTCTTCCTTACTTAATACGATCTCCGCCACTCCTCTTCCCTGTGGTACCATCGGAAATACGTTGTTCTCTTTTCCCACCATTACTTCCAGCAGGAAGCTGCCGTTGGTATTCAGCAATTCTTCCAGGGCGGCGTTCAATTCGGATCGCTGGGAAATGCTTTTGCCTGGAATGCCGAATCCTTTGGCCACCTGTACAAAATCGGGGCTCTGGATATCCACGAAGGAATAGCGTTTTTCATGGAACAGTTGCTGCCACTGGCGTACCATGCCCAGGAAGTTGTTATTCAGGATCAGGATCTTTACATTGGGTTTGAACTGCATAATAGTACCCAGTTCCTGCAAGGTCATCTGGAAGCCGCCATCACCGATGATGGCCACGACTGTTCTTTCCGGTGCGCCATAACAGGCTCCGATGGCTGCGGGCAGCGCATAGCCCATCGTCCCTAATCCGCCACTGGTGATATTACTTTTACTTTGGTTGTATTTGGCATAACGGCAGGCTACCATCTGGTGTTGCCCCACATCTGTCACGATGACCGCATTGCCGCCGGTGAGTTCATTCAGGTTACGAATTACTTCACCCATGGTTAAAATATCGCCGGTGGGATTGAGTTCGTCTTTGATCACTTTGTCTTCTTCTTTTTGCTGGTAATCCCTGAATTTCTGCAGCCATTGCGGATATACTTTCTGCTCCAGCATTTTGGTCAGCAGGGGCAGGGTCTCCTTACAATCACCCCATACCGGTACATCGGCTTTTACATTTTTATCAATTTCGGAGGGGTCAATGTCAAAGTGAATTACTTTGGCCTGTTTGGCGTATTTATCCAGGCGTCCGGTAACGCGGTCATCGAATCGCATGCCGATAGCGATCAGTACATCGCATTCGTTGGTGAGTACATTGGGACCATAATTACCATGCATACCCAGCATACCTACCGCCAGCGGATGGTCGGTGTTGATGGCGCTCATACCCATGATGGTCCAGGCGGCGGGGATACCGGCCTTTTCAATAAATTGTTTGAATTCCTTTTCTGCTTTACCCAGGATCACACCTTGTCCGAAAATGACAAAGGGACGTTCCGCTTTATTGATCAGTTCGGCGGCTTGTTCAATATATTCTTTACGAACGATCGGCTTAGGGCGATAGCTGCGGATATGGGTGCATTTTTCATAACCACTGTATTCGAATAATTGCAACTGTGCATTCTTGGTGATGTCCACCAGTACAGGACCGGGGCGGCCACTGTTGGCGATATAAAAAGCCTTGGCCAGTACATGCGGAATTTCAGTGGCATCCGTCACCTGGTAATTCCATTTGGTAACGGGTGTGGTGATGTTTATTACATCCGTTTCCTGGAAAGCATCTGTACCCAGCAAATGTGCAAATACCTGACCGGTGATACAGACCAACGGCGTAGAGTCGATCATGGCATCCGCGAGTCCGGTCACCAGGTTGGTGGCACCAGGACCGCTGGTGGCAAAGACCACACCGGTACGTCCGCTTACCCTGGCAAATCCCTGGGCAGCGTGTATCGCGCCTTGTTCATGACGGACCAGGATATGTTTCAACCGGTCATTGTAATCATACAAGGCATCATAAATCGGCATGATGGCTCCGCCGGGGTAACCGAATACGGTCTCCACACCTTCTGCTAAAAAGGCTTCCAGCACGGCTTGAGAACCGGTTTTGCTAATCACGGCAGGTTTGTTTGTTGTTTCTTTTTCAGGAGCAAATGTTTGCATATATAAACTCATTTAATTCGAACTTGTATTCCGTACTTCTAACTTCGTACTTCGTAC
>CAUJFR010000132.1 GCA_963169885.1 Bacteroidota bacterium | reverse complement strand
CTGTTTGCTTATTCCTTTTCGTTATAAAAGGACTAAAGAAGTGAAAGTCAGCCAGCACCAGGTACTTATCGATGGAAAAACATATCTGTTTAATGCAGGTAACCGGGTATTTCAAACTGCAGATCTGTACGATGCGGGTCCATTGCATGTATTGGAGATCTGTTTTAAAGAAAATGAAAGCTATGGGGTGATCCGGATCCCGGTTCCAAAAGGCAAACTGAAAGAAGCCATTGTGCTGGAGAAAAGTTTGCAGGTTGCCAATGTATCCTTAATAGTAACAAGAGAGATTTAGTCGTTTCGCATTTAGAAGAACTTTACCCGCTTTAGGATTTTTTACTTTTTACTTTTGACTTGCTTCTGTAAATCTTCTTCCTGCTTCAGGTCTTCGTAGAGCGACAGCTTCCCAAGCTGTAGGTAGCCGGTTCGAGTCCGGTCTTCCGCTCAATAAGGGTTTAGTTGTTTAATCGTTTGGAGTTTAGAAGGACTTTCCCCTCTTTAGGATTTTTTACTTTTTACTTTTTACTTTTTACTTACCTCTTTACACTATCTCTCTCCTTTAGTCCTCACTCCATACTCGCCGCCACCATCTCCGCTATATCCAGCACCTGCACACTATCTTCTTTTTCGGCCAGTTTTACTCCGTCCGTCATCATGGTATTGCAGAAAGGACAGGCGGAAGCGATAAACCCGGCCCCGGTTTCCAGGGCTTCATTGCTGCGGTCGATATTGACCCGGCTGCTGCCTTTTTCTTCTTCCTTGAACATCTGGGCACCACCTGCACCACAACAAAGACCGTTGCTTTTACAACGTTTCATTTCCACTAATTCTGCATCCAGGGCTTCCAGTACTTTACGCGGGGCTTCATAGATGTTATTGGAACGGCCGAGATAACAACTATCGTGATAAGTGATCTTTTTTCCTTTAAAACTCCCGCCTTCTTTCAGTTTGATTTTCCCTTCATCGATCAGCTGCTGCAGCAGGGTGGTATGGTGGATGACTTCGTAATTACCCCCAAGGGCAGGGTATTCGTTTTTGAGGGTGTTGAAACAATGCGGACAGGCCGTGACGATCTTTTTAATCCCGTAATTATTCAGGAGCTGAATGTTCTGGTAGGCCATCATCTGGAACATGAATTCATTCCCGGCACGGCGTACCGGGTCGCCGGTACACATTTCTTCTTTGCCGAGAATTGCATAGTTGATACCTGTTTTGTTCAGTATCGTGGCAAAAGCCTTCGTGATTTTTTGGGCGCGCTGGTCAAAACTTCCGGCACATCCCACCCAAAATAGAATATCCGGTTGCTGGCCACTGGCCATTAATTCGGCGACGGTTCTGATTTGCATAAAAAACATGCATTATTTCAAAGCAATATTACGTATTAAACGTTTCTGAAAATCGGGGTGGGAGGGGTTTCTGCCGCGGTACAGGAATTTCCTCGGCATCCAGTAATTACAATGATTAAATTTGCCGGAAAATGGGTGGTTAAACCCTATATTGCCAAAATTATAAATGCTCATATTTTTGAAGGAACCCTGACGAATGAAGAATTTTTTTCAAAGACTGCTCAATTGGGAACGCTGGAATTTTTTTGTACTCTATGCACCCATTAGTCCTGTATGGCTCTGGTACTGCCTGCGCAGTGGCTCACTCTGGTTTTTCAGCTCTTCTAACCCCACTATCACTTTCGGCGGTTTTGAAGGTGAAGGCAAGAAGGAAATGTATGACCAGTTGCCCGAAAACCTGATTCCACTTACCATCTATATCCGGCATGATCTTCCCTTTTCAGAAGTAAAAAAGCAGGTTGAAGCGGCCGGGTTTACCTATCCCTTTATTGTAAAGCCCGACGTGGGCATGAAAGGAATCTTATTCCGTAAGATCGATACTGAAGAACAACTACAAAAGTATCATGAGCATATCCCGGTAGAGTATATCATACAGGCATTGGTGGATTGGCCGGTGGAAGTGAGTGTGTTTTATTACCGGCATCCGTCCCAGGCAAAAGGAACCGTCAGCGGCTTTATTCATAAAGAATTATTGCATGTGGTAGGAGATGGGCAATCCACCCTGCAGCAACTGGTGGAAAACCATCCCAGAGCAAAGTTCAGACTCGAAGAAATGAAGCATCGCCATGGACACCGTTTTCAGGAATTGATTCCGGAGCAGGAAATCTTTTTCCTCTCTCATGCAGGTAACCACAACCGCGGCGCCCAGTTTACCAATCTCCACAATGAGATCAATGAAAAAATGCATGAGCTCTTTGATGAACTGAGTCATCAGACCCGCTTCTATTATGGCCGTTATGATATTAAAACCACTTCAATTGAAGATCTAAAGCAGGGAAAAAATATCAGCATCCTCGAGTTCAACGGTTGTGGCGCCGAGCCCAATCATATTTATGACTGTGGTATGCCACTCTGGAAAGCTTATGCCACTTTGCTGAAACACTGGAAAGCCCTGTACCAGATCAGCCGGTATAATCATAAGAACGGGACACCCTACTGGTCGTACAGGAGAGGGAAGGATTTTCTGAAGGAGTCGAACAAACATTTCAAAATACTCGAGCAATACGACTAAGTGGCGAGCTAAGAGTTGCGAGTTTCGAGTTTAAGGTAGACTACTAACTACTATCTGCTAACTACTATCTTTACATCATGCCTGCGCTATATAAAATATTCCTCACCGGTATGCTCGTCAGCTTCCTCGGCTCCCTGCCGCTGGGAACGCTGAATATAGCGGCTATGCAGATTTCCATCTCGAGTGGGGTCACGGCAGCGATGTTATTTTCGGTGGGGTCGTTGATTGCTGAGATTATTTATGTCCGGATTTCCCTGGTGGCCATGGACTGGGTACGTAAGCAGGAGCGGATACTCAAGGCGCTGGAGTGGGTGACCTTATTGATCGTGACAGCCTTGGCGATCTTCAGTTTTTATGCGGCCCTCCATCCGAAAGTAGAGAAGAACATGGTGCTGGATAGTCCGCTGCCTAAAATTGTGCTGGGATTTGTGATGAGTGCCGTAAACCCGGTGCAGATTCCCTTTTGGTTTGGCTGGAGCACGGTATTGTTTTCCAAAAAAATTCTTTTGCCACGTAATGATCATTATAATACCTATATCCTGGGTATCGGGTTGGGTACATTTATGGGCAACGCCTTGTTTATATTCGGCGGACTTCTGATCGCCAGCAAGATCAATAATAACCAGCATATCCTCAACTGGGTGATCGGGGGCATATTTGCGTTGACGGCAGTGATACAGTTATGGAAAATTCTGCGGAAAAAGGATGCGGTGCATCAGATGGAACATCCGGAAGAACTGACCCGTCACCTGGAAGATCATATCGACCGGTTAGGAATGGATGATCCCAAGGACTAATGCAGCAACTTATTTTCAGAAACGGTAGCCAGCCGAAAGGGAAGGTATAAATCGTTTACCCACATCTTCGTTCAGCGAATTGAAGCCCTGACTCATTTCGATCGTATAACCAAAGCCGAAGGCAGGGGCTGTATAGATCCGCTTCCCAAAAACAAAGTGATAACCGCCTTCCAGCATCGGGGTGATCATAATACTTTTCTGACGGGTCTTGCCTTCAAAATCTTCGAGAGAGATAAGGATACGGCCACCACCGAAGGGATTACTGCCTTTCAGGTTATTGCCAAACGCCCGGCGGTAACCGGCATAGATTCCGAATCCGGTAGAAACGGAATAAGCCTTTTTAGAAGCCAGCTGCCAGGTAATCCCCACACTGAAACTATTCTTGTTATTAAAGTTTTCGCCCCTGGCTGCCACTTTGGTTGTGCCATACCCCTTGCCATAGGATTTCAGCATTTCGCCACCCAGTTCAAACAGTTGCTGGGAACGTGCGGTAAAGGAAATCAAAAAAATAAGGATAAAGAGGATTTTCTTTTGCATATGATCTAATAACGTTTTTAAAGTGGAAATAGTATAATTGGCATATTGCTTAATCTACAATATACAACCGGCAACCATTAGTGGTGGAAGTCCGGTGCGCCTCATTATTGTCCCCCACAAAATAGCACATCCCCTTGCTTAGTCTCATCACCCTTCCATCCGC
>CAUJFR010000131.1 GCA_963169885.1 Bacteroidota bacterium | reverse complement strand
TCTGGATCCGGCGGTGATTGATGTAAATGTGCATCCCACCAAGCAGGAGATCAAATTTGAGGATGAAAAGATCATTTATGCCTTTGTACAGGCGGCAGTCAAACATGCCCTGGCGCAATTCAGCGTCACCCCCACCCTCGACTTTGAACTGGATGCATCGATACAACAACTGAGTGCCATTCAGCAACCTTTCACGGATGACCGGAAGAATGCCGCAGCAGCAGGTTCGATCTTCCGGGGATTTACTCAGAAGAACCAGGCGCACTTCATTGAGAAATCAGATCAGGGGGAGTTGAAGCATTGGAAGGAAATGTATGAAAGAAGCGAGTCGGGAGTCGGGGGTCGGGAGTCGGGAACCAGTGGCCCGGCGAATCACTCACCACTCACTACTCACCACTCACCACTCGCCGCTGATGCTGAAATCTCACAATTACTGAACACCTACATCACCATTCCTTCCAACAACGGTTTCCTCTTGCTCCATCAGCAATCAGCGCATGAGCGGGTATTGTATGAACAGCTCAGTGCAGCGGGCAAAGATAAACCGGTGGCTACGCAACGGAGTATGTTTCCTTCAACGATGGAACTCGCACCGGCCGATGCGGCGGTGATGGAGGAGATCATGGATGACCTGAAGTATTTAGGATATACTATTGAACCATTTGGCAAGAATACCTATGTAATTCAAGGCACCCCGGCCGATGTAGAAGCGGGGAATGACAAGCATATCATTGATATCTTACTCGAACAATACAAGCATTTTAGTCCGGAAGTAAAATTCTCCCGCCGCGAAAAACTGGTTCGTTCCTTAGCCCGGCAACAATCCATCAAGGCCGGCACCCGGCTGACCGAACGCGAAATGCGGCAACTGGTCACCGATCTGTTTGCCTGCGTCACGCCGAATGTAACACCGGATGGTAATCCCACCTACCTGGAGTTCAAGCAGGAGCAGTTGGAGCGGATGTTTGGGAGGTGATAGTCTCATCAAATTTTTGATACATTACGTTAATGAAAATTGCGCATTGAGCGTTGAATACCTGCCTACCGGCAGGCAGGTTGAACATTCCTCTAAGAAAAAGCTCAACCAAGCCCGGAGGGCTTAAACTTTTAATAGCCCCGGGTGCCAACCCGGGGTAGAGAAGTACAAATGATCCCTGCAACCCTGAAGGGGTTGAACTACAATAGAAGTTTGGGGTCAAATAGCACATCGAGATATCAATAGCTTAAAATAATAACCTGTTTTATAGTTCAACCCCGTTGGGGTTGGAGGGCATTCAATTCATCCCGTACCCCGGGTTGGCACCCGGGGCTATGAATCGTTAAACCCCTTTCGGGGTTAGTCGTAAAATACAATCGTAAGGAGATCTTATTGGACGTTCATAGTTTGATTCCAAAATCAAAACAATTAATGACTTTGCTTACAATCAGCGTCTAAAGCCCCCTTGGGGATAAGCATGGCTGTAAAAATTGATTGGTCGATTATTTTTTTTGCCGCCATAATTCATACCGCATGAATAATTGCAGGGCATGATTTCGTTCCTGTCTGAGTGACTGGCCCGGCAATGTGAACTGGATATAGGGCTGAAGGCCGAAAGCATACCTGGCTCCGAAAGAAAACCGGTTCCACTTGTACTGAGATTCAATTACGGCCTGCCAGTATGTTTTCCGGAACAGCGAGCCGTTACCTTCTTCTTTGAAAATGGATCGGCTCACGAGGGAATCTATTTGTGTGAAATTGTTTTTCCTGCTAACCTCTCTTTCTGCAACAGCACTTTTAAACAGATTCCATTGCATACCGGCTCCAACGGACCATCCGGGCCGGATGAAATAATGAAAGGTCAATGGCAGTTGGTGATAAAAGGTTTTCTTAAGCCCGTAAGCTGTCAGCGTGGAATACCGCGGATTACTCCCCGTATCCGGCACCAGCTGTTGCCGGTAAGTAAACTGCTTGGTATACTGGGGCGCTCCATACCTGAATTCTCCCTGCAAGAACCATTTTTTCTCCTTCTCCAGTCGCAGGTAAACAGCAGGCAGATAATCTGCGAAACTTGCTTTGCGTCCCTGGGAGCTATATGGGGTGAATGTTTGTCCGGCCAGGGGTACTTGCTGGTGTAAACCGAAACCGGCAGAAAACACTAACGGTATCTTATCTTTTACTTCCTGTTCTTTTTTCTCCTTTCCTGTTTTCACATTCACTGAATCTTTATGTGGTAAGGACTTTTGCACAGCGATGGTATTTTTTTGCTTTACCTCCAGCGTATCATTCTTTACCACAGCCTGTGATACGGGTCTTTGTGGCAGAGGGTCATCCTTCTTTTCTGCTGTATCCATTGTTTGGGAGCCGGCTTGATTCATCATTTTTAGATCCGTTGTATTTGCCTGCTTTCGGGTATTTGTAGTTGTAACCGACGACTCTTCCCGTTTGGTTTTAGTTTTCTTTTGTTTTTTCCCATTGCCTGATTGCATGGTACTGGTGCCGTTTGATGCTGTCAACGGATTCAATGTAGGCTCAGGGTCTGGTTGCTTATCAATAGCAATTTTCTTGTTCTTTTTATCCTGATCTGCTGATTCATTGGCCGGATTGAATCCGTTTTGCTCTTCTCCAGTTGGAATAATTGCTCTTGGCTGTTTTCCTTTTTCCTGTTGTTTTGCAGGGCCTGTGGGTGGTGGTTGTTCAGATATAACGGTTTCATTTTTCCGGTTTTCACTAAGCCATTTTTGGGGTTGTAAAAAATACCAGCCCGCTCCTACAGCCAGTAATCCCAGCAGGGCCCAGCCCAGGCAACCCCATCTCCACCAGGCAACCGGCCTTTTTTCTTCGTCTTCATCCAGCCGGCGGCGCATATCTGCCCAGGCCAGATTTTCATCCGGCAGGAGAAAGTCCGCCCCGGCAGTGTTTGCTGACCATTGCCCGGCTAATTGTGTTTCATATGGTAACCTTTCACTCATGGTTGCCTGCTGTCTTTATCATGGTTTGTAATTTTTTCCTGGCCTCCGATAAATGCCATTTACTGGTGCCTTCGCTGATCATCATTAGTCCGGCTATTTCCTTATGAGTATACCCTTCTATCACATAAAGGTTGAATACTGCCTGTGTGGTCGGGGGTAGTGCCCGGGCCAGTTGGAGGATTGCTGCGGCAGACAGGGCAGCTATTGCATCAGGCGGCACATGTATATTGGCCGCCTGTTCCAGTTCTCCTGTGCCTGCGGTTTGTTGATTACTCTTCACCATATCCAGACAACTGTTTATGATGATGGTCCTTAACCATGTATAAAGTGATGCCTTTTGGCTGTCGTAACGGCTGATGTTTTTATACACTTTATAAAATCCACTGTTCAGCGCTTCCATGGCATCGGATTCATTTTTTGTATAGCGGAGACAAAGCGTCATCATGGCCCTGTAATAGCTGCGGTACAGCTGTTCCTGGGCTTTGCGGTCATCCTTTATACAACCTTCAATGATGCGGAGTATGTGCTCTTCTTCCTTACTCAAATAATCGCCAATGTTATTTTATAGCTTTTGGAATATACTTCTGTTTACCCGATTGCCCACATATATTTCGACAAAATATTGTCCTTTTCCTAATCGTTCTGTCGGTATATTGATCAGATTGGTGCCAATGAATCCCGCCTGGCTCGAACGGCAGACAAGATTTCCAAATAGGTCCATTACCACTACTTTGATTTCTTCCTGCCGAGCTATATTCAAACTAAAACGAACCGGTCCGCTGGTTACAGGATTGGGATAGGCCGGGATCCGGCCGGAATTTCTGCCTTGCAGATTTCCTACATACAGATTTTCACAATAGCTCCTGACACAACCGGTATT
>CAUJFR010000130.1 GCA_963169885.1 Bacteroidota bacterium | reverse complement strand
TCAATGTTCCCGCTGTACCAGGAACCTGGCCAGGTCGGTCAGGGGTTGTTTCCGCTTCGACAGCACTGCAATATCATCGAGGTGCTGGAAAGCCTCATCCAGGTATTTATTCTTCAATTCAATGGCCCATTCATCCACTTTGCAGTCCTTGAATATCCGGAGTACCTGCTCCACTTTATCCGGGGGATTCCCGGCAATTAATTGTTTGAGTTCTTCCAGCTGCCCGGCATTGGCTGTTTCCAGAGCATGAATCAGCAAGAAGGTTTTCTTATTAGCCAGGATATCGCCCCCCACCTGCTTGCCGAATTTTTCCGGATCGCCGAAGGCATCCAGGTAATCATCCTGTACCTGGAAGGCAATACCGAGTTTACGGCCAAATTCATATAAGAGATTCTGGTTGCGTTCCCCGGAGCCGCCAAGGATGGCGCCCATTTTGAGACTGGCCGCCAGCAATACAGAGGTTTTCAATTCGATCATCCGGAGGTATTCATCCAGGTGTACGGTTTCCTGTTTCTCATAATCCATATCCCATTGCTGGCCTTCGCAGACTTCCCGGGCCGTCTGGTTAAACAGGTGTAAGATCGGTTTCAGGAAATCCCCATCAATCCGGCTCAGGTATTCATACGCTTTCACCAGCATCACATCTCCTGCCAGGAGTGCCGTATTCTCCCCGTACTTTGTATGTACGGTTTGCATCCCCCGGCGCAAGGGTGCTTTATCCATGATATCATCATGAATGAGCGTGAAATTGTGAAAGAGTTCCACCGCAGTGGCCAGTTCCCAGGCATCTTCGCGGATATCATCAAACAGTTCATTCCCCATCAGGCAAAGCACCGGCCTCACCCGTTTCCCGCCCAGTTTCAGAAAATATTCATTGGGCTGGTAAAGGGTCGAAGGCGCTTCGGGGAAATGCGCTTTATCAAAATGAAAGGCAAATTTCTGTGAGAGTAATTCAAAACTTTGCATAGGCCAATATAGGGATCATTTACGTTTTTTACCTTTTTGCCGGGTGCTTTTTTCTTCGGCGAATTCGCCGGAAACCACCCATTCATAATCCAGTTGCCGTTTACCAAGGTTGGCGCCCACCACTTTTATCCGGACCTTATCACCCATCCGGAAGGTTTTGGCACTGCGGTGACCCAGCAGGCAATATTCGGCTTCCACATGCCTGAACTCATCGTATTCCAGCAGGCTGTTGATGCTGACAAGTCCCTCACATTTGTGATCCACGGTCTCCACCCAGAATCCAAAGGAGGCCACCCCGCTGATCACCCCGTCAAATTCCTCGCCCATATAATTGCGCATATACTGCACCTGTTTATACTTGTTGGAATCCCGTTCTGCCTGCATCGCCGCCCGTTCGCGTTCACTGGTGTGCTTGCATTTTTCTTCCATCTTCTTATCAGGCTGAATCGTGTTGTTCAATACATCAAACAGAATCCGGTGCACCTGCACATCCGGATACCGGCGGATAGGTGAAGTAAAATGACAATAATGTTCAAAGCCAAGGCCATAATGCCCCACATTCTCCGTCGTATATTTTGCCTTGGCCATTGTACGGATACCCAATTGTTCCAGTACATGCTGTTCCGGCTTCCCATTCACATCTTTTAACAGCTGGTTAAAGGAAGTCGCGATGGCTTCAGGTGAACTGGTATCAAAAGTATGTCCGAACTTCTTGGCAAATGCCGCAAAGGGTATCAGCTTCTCCTCATCCGGATCATCGTGTGTCCGGTACGGAAAAGGCAGGGGTTTGCCGTTAATCTTTAATTTTGAAATATTTTCTGCCACGGTCCGGTTGGCCAGCAACATATATTCTTCAATCAGCTGATGGGCTTCTTTACTTTCTTTGATCATGATACCGATGGGATCCCCTTTCTCATCCAGTCTGAAACGCACTTCCTGAGAGGAGAAATTAATGGCCCCGTTATTAAACCGCTTCTTCCGTAGTTTCTGTGCAATATCATTCAGGGTCAGCACTTCTTCGGCATGCAGCCCTGCTTTTGCTTCAATGATCTCCTGTACTTCTTCATAGGTGAACCGGTGATCGGAATGGATCACGGTTTTTCCCAGCCAGTATTGTTTTACTTCGCCCTTTGCATTCAGCTGGAAGATGGCGGAGAACGTGAGTTTATCTTCATTTGGCCGAAGGGAACAAAGCACATTTGAAATATGCTCCGGCAACATGGGATTCACGCGGTCCGGCAGGTATACTGAAGTGGCACGTCCGTAAGCTTCTTTATCAAGCGGGGTTTCGGGCTCCAGGTAATGGCTTACATCGGCAATATGAATACCGATTTCGAAATAACCGTTTTTCAGTTTCCGGAAAGAAATCGCATCATCAAAATCCTTGGCATCCACCGGATCGATGGTGATGGTAAAAATCCCGCGGATATCTTTTCTTTTTTTGATTTCATCCTCCCCGATTATATCCGGAATGCGGGCAGCCACTTCCAGCGCTTCTTCAGAAAACTGAAGCGGGAATCCGCCATCAAGCAGGATCTCTTTCATCGCGGCATCGTTGGTATTCTCCGCATCCAGTATGGTGATCACTTCCCCAACGGGGCGTTTATCTCCTTCATTATCCCATTCCAGCAGTTTAACCACCACGCGGTCACCATCTTTAGCTTTGCCAATGGCATAAAGCGGGATAAAAATATCCGGCATTGGCTTATCTGACTCAGAAATGAAAAAGGCAAAGCCCTTGTTCATTTGCAGGTTCCCGATGAATTCGGTGCGTTTACGGTTCAGTACTTCCCGGATCACACCTTGTAATCGCCGTCCACGGCCATCCGTATCTTTTACCGCCACTTTTACCGTATCACCATGGAGAGCTGTATTGAAATCCTGCGGCCGTACCATGATATCAGCCTCCATTCCTTCTACAGTTACAAAGCCCATACCGGAACGGGTAATATCGATCACGCCCTTTACCACACGGCCGGAGGATGATCTTTCTTTTATTTTTTTCTTATTGGAATTTTTTCTTCCCATATCTTACTCCTCTTTTTTAAACTCTTTAATAAAATTACTGACCCGCTTATCAAAAGCCGGGCCTTCGTCAAACAAAAACCGGTGACGGACCGGTACTACATAAAGGGGCAATTCCCTGATTTCTTCTGCAAACTTCAACAACCGTACCGCATCCTTCTCAGTGGTCAGGATTACTTTCTCCCTTGAATTCATTTTAGCATAGGCCTGCCGGATATCCCTTAAATCATCGATCGTGAAAATATGATGGTCCGCATACTGCAACATCTGATAAGTATTACTGTGCCCTTCCAGTAATTTTTTTAGCGGACGGGGATTGGCAATGCCCGTGACCAGCAAAATCTCCACTTGTGATTCCAGTCCTTTTTCTTCCTTGCTGATGATATGATAGGGACGACTGTAATCAATACAGGTGAAATAGATCTGTTGTCCGGGAATGGGTGAAATTTCCTTTATAATTTTTTTCTTTTCCGTTTCATCCAGGTCCTTGCGGCACTTGGTCACCACAATTACTTCGGCCCGTTTATAGCTGCTTTTCAGGTCCCTCAGATCTCCGGTAGGCAGGTAAAAATCACGGGTAAAGAGATTATTATAATCCGTGAGCAGAATATTAAGACCGGCTTTAACGGTCCGGTGCTGAAACGCATCATCCAGAATGATAACCTGAGTATCCGGGCGGTCATGCAGCAACTGCGGGATTGCTTCTATCCGTTCTTCACCTACAGCAACAGGGATTTCCGGAAACTTCAGGTGAAACTGCATCGGCTCATCCCCGATTTCCAGAGCGGTTGTCTTTTCATTCGCCAGCGCATAGCCCCTTGTCTTCCGTTTGTATCCCCGGCTCAGGGTGCCTACCCTGTATTGGTCTTTGAGTCCCGTAACGAGGTACTCTACCATGGGAGATTTGCCTGTTCCACCCACGGATAAGTTGCCAATACAGATCAATGGAAGGCCAAACGTACTGGATCCCAGTATTTTTTTATCAAAGAACCAGTTGCGGACAGCAATTACCGCCCAGTACAGTAAGGCGAACGGCAGTAAAAAGATCCGGAAGGATTTGAGAAAAAAATTAGAAAACATAAATCGATTGAGGCGTCATACAAAGACTTAAAGGTACGTCAAATTCGTGCTTATCCGGGATTTCGTCTATAGGTTCAAAATAGGAGAATCCCACCCGGATACAATCCGGATTACAAGCGGCCAGGTAGCGGTCATAGTAGCCTTTTCCATAGCCGACACGGTAGCCTTTTTTATCAAAACAAAGCAGGGGTACAAATATGATATCGATTGTGTCAGGAGACAGGATTTCACCCGTTTCCGGTTCGTAGGTACCAAACCCATTTTGCAAAAAACGGGTGGAGTCATCAGTCAACACTGAAATCATGGTGTTTCCATCCACTGTGATCCGCGGATAGGCTACCCGGAGTTCCGGATTCCTGAACTCCAAAAAATCAGCAAACAGGTGGGTATCGGGTTCCCGCATGGACGCCATCGGCCAATAGGAAAAAAGGGTTTCTACAAAAGGGATATCCGCCTGCTGGAACTGTATCAGCAGGAGATCATCCAGCCTCGACTGTTCACCAGTGGTCAGTGCCTTTCTTTTTTCCTTGTAATAATTACGGAGTGCTTTCTTCGTCATAGTTAGTCCCTGTCCTCTACAAAAGTAGAGAATACAGTGGTACCGTAGTTCCGTTCCGCTACAAAAAACGGGGTGGCTTTATAATCATTCCGGGGCGTGTGCTCAAGGACGAAGCGGCCCTCTTTATTCAGTAACTGTTTTTCAAAAATCAGCCGGGGCAGGTCGTCGATATTGGTGAGCGCATACGGTGGTCCGGCAAAAATGAAATCAAAGCGCTCCGTACATTGCTGGATGTATTTGAACACATCCATTTTGATTATTTTGAAATTTTCCAGTTTTAATGCCGCTGCTGTTTTTTTAATAAAATCAAACATCGCATGGTCCTTCTCCACAATGGTGAGGTCCGGTACACCCCTTGAAGCCAGTTCATAACTGATACTGCCCGTACCGCCAAACAAATCCAGTGTTTTGAGGTTTTCGAAATCCATTTTATGCTGGAGTACATTGAATAATCCTTCCTTGGCTATATCCGTGGTGGGACGGGTATAGGGCATATTCGTGGGCGGGTTGAATTTTCGTCCGCCATGTTCACCTCCTATGATGCGCATCGGGCCAGGTCGTTAAGGGTGGTAAAAAAATGGGCCGGGTAGTCATTTCCCTGCCAGCCGGATTCACGGAATCCGATATGAAGGAAATACTGGTAAAGTTCTTTATACAATGCAGAATTACTATCGATCAGTCCGGATACCTGTAACTGCAATTCCTGTTGGGAAAGCCCCAGGCGGCTGCATATTTTAAGCAGGTAATACACCACATCTTCCGGTGTGGAGTATGTATAGGTCTGTGCCAGTAACAGCCGGCTTGATTTTACCAGTAACACGGTGAAATCATCCGGACGGAAATCCACATACATATTTCCTTCTTCCGTGGCGGCAATTACCTGTTTAATGGAAAGGGAGATCTGGTGACGGCTCTGTGCAGCCGGGTATTGTTGTTTTATTTTTTGCAGGAGTCCGGCCGGTACGGCGTACACATTGAATAATTGCCAGTTACTGATATTCTCCGTGATCACTTCTTCCTGTCCGTTTGTTCCGAATAAAGCCCTGAGCATCGTACCGGATTCTTCCGGCTGATGTTCTACTGAAGATAGCAGGGCATTACCGGTAAAATCCCAGGCCACCTGAACACTGTAAAATTGGTTGTGCAATGCGGGTGTTTGTGCCAGTAATTCTTCCAGTGCGGCGGTATCAGTTTGTTCGGTGCGGTAATAGGCCAGGCTGTACAACTTATCTCCATCAGGACTGGTAATGGAATACCCCAGGTGGTGGTTTCCCAGCCGGAGGGAAAGTACGGGCTGAACGGCTGTTTCCGGATTATTTTCTATAGTAAATAACTGTTTCAAAATCGGTTTTCAATTCGTGCAATAATAGACAAAAATTTAAATATCGTAGGTTTGCCTCCTTTTTACCATGTCCGCCAACAAACATAGCCAATTACAGGTGGGGATCAGCAACCGGCAGATCTTCCGGATCGCCCTGCCCATCAGTCTGGCCATCCTGATTCCCCAGTTGAATTTTATTATCAATAATATTTTCCTGGGGCATTACAACGGGGACACTTATGCCTTGGCCGTGGCAGGGATAACCGGGGTTTATTACCTCATTTTTGCCGCGATCGGCTATGGACTCAACAATGGCTTGCAGGCCCTGATAGCCCGCAGGGCCGGGGAAAACAGGCCGGAGGAAATCGGTAAACTCTTTACCCAGGGGGTTCTGATCGGGTTGCTGGTGGCTGTGGCGGGTATTATAATTACCTGGGTGCTTACGCCTGCTATTTTCAGCCTGATTATACATGACCCTGCTGTGCAGGAAAAAGCCGTCAGTTTCCTGCGTATCCGGATCTGGGGGCTCCCCTTTCTGTATATCTACCAGCTGCGGAATGCGCTCCTGGTCGGCACCAACCAGAGCCGTTACCTGGTAGCCGGCACACTGGCGGAAACCCTGGCCAATGTAGGTCTGGATTACCTGCTTATTTTTGGTCACTGGGGCTTACCAGAACTCGGGTTCAACGGGGCGGCCATTGCATCGGTGATTGCAGAATTCGTAGGCATGTTTGTCATCTTCCTGGTGATCCGCTGGAAAGGAATCAGTCAGCGGTTTGGTTTATTTAAAGACATGCGGTGGAATAAGGAAAACAGCGCGCTTATCTTTTCGATGTCTGCCCCGCTCATGTTCCAGCATGCGATCAGTATCATCAGCTGGCAGTTTTTCTTTTTATTGACCGAGCATCATGGGGATATGGCCCTGAAAGTGTCGAATGTAATGCGGAACATCTTCGGGGTATTTGGATGTGTGACCTGGGCCTTTGCCGCCACCACCAATGCCATGGTGAGTAATGTGATAGGTCAGAATAAGAAAGACCAGGTGGTGCCCCTGATCATCCGCATCGTACGGCTGAGTTCGGGTTGGGCGCTGATCGCCTGTACGCTGCTCAATATTTTTCCGGAGACCTTTTTATCCATTTTTGGCCAGGGAGAGGTATTTATTCAGGCAGCGCTGCCATCGCTTCGGGTGGTTACCGCGGCGATGATCCTGATGTCTTTTTCGATCATTCTGCTGAGTGCAGTTACCGGAACCGGCAATACAAAGATCACATTCCTTATCGAGCTGTTTGCGATCATTATGTATTCATCCTATGTATACCTGGTGAATGAGTATTTCTTTCTGCCGATTCATATCGGCTGGATGAGTGAGTGGCTTTACTGGCTTTGCCTTTTTGTCCCCTCCCTCTGGTATATCCGCAGTGGCCGTTGGAAGGCTAAAGTATTTTAATATTCCTTTTCATATTTCACCCCTACTTCCCCGGTAAACCGGGCAATAGGCGGATGCAGTTTGTGAACCGAAATACTGATTTTAATGACCTGGGGAAAACGGACATGGATGCTGCCGGCGATCTCCATTACTAAGGTTTCCAGTAATTCAACCGGGTTTTGCATCGCTTTCTGCACCAAGTCAAAAAGAATGGCATAGTTAATCGTATCCTCAATAGCCGTGATTACTTCTTCCGGCGGTGTATAATCCACTTGTAGCCACACACGGAAATCATTTCCTGTTTTCCGTTCCTCCGGATAGAGGCCATGAAATGCATGGAAATGCAGATCACGCAGTTCGATAGACATTACAGCCGGCATCAGTGAAGACCTTTAGCGCTGAGGTAACGTTCTGCATCCAGGGCGGCCATACAGCCACTGCCGGCAGCGGTCACTGCCTGGCGGTAAATTTTATCCTGCACATCACCGGATGCAAACACCCCTTCCACATTGGTCTTGCTGGTACCGGGAATGGTTTTGATATAGCCCGCTTCATCCATATCGATAAAGGGTTTGAAGATACCGGAATTGGGCTGATGGCCGATGGCGACGAAGAAGGCGCTGACCGGTACTTCTTCTTTCACATCCGTTTTTGTATTATGAATACGTACGGCATGTACTTTTTTGTCGCCGAGTACTTCATCAGTTACACTGTTCCAGTATATTTTAATATTCGGGGTGTTCTTCACTCTTTCCTGCATCACTTTACTGGCACGCATTTCATCCCGGCGTACGATCATATGCACCTGTGAACAGATCTTGGAAAGATAGAGTGCTTCTTCGGCGGCCGTATCACCTGCTCCCACAATCGCCACTTCTTTTCCTTTAAAAAAGAAACCATCACAAACCGCGCAGGCACTAACGCCAAAACCATTGAGGCGTTGCTCACTTTCCAGTCCCAGCCATTTAGCGGAGGCACCGGTTGAAATAATCACTGCATCGGCTTCGATCCATTTTTCCTCATCGATCTGTACTTTATGTACAGGTCCTGAGAAGTCAACAGCAGTAGCCAGACCGTAACGTATATCCGCACCCATACGGGCCGCCTGTTTCTCAAAATGCACCATCATTTCAGGACCCTGGATCCCTTCCGGATAGCCGGGATAGTTTTCCACTTCGGTAGTAATTGTCAGCTGCCCTCCGGGTTGAATTCCCTGGTATAAAACAGGATTGAGACCAGCACGGCTGGCATAAATAGCGGCAGTATATCCGGCAGGACCTGAACCAATGATCAGGCAGTGTACTTTTTCTGTGGCATCCATGGTATAAATAAATGACCGGTTAAAGGTGGTCAGTTGGCAAAATTAAGGAAAAGGCGGGAACAGATGAAAGCAGAGGGTTGAGATAGTCCTAAAGTGTACGGTATTTTAAAAACGTATTAAGGCTCATAGAGTTAATAAAAAAATTATGCAAGGATTTTTGACATCAACTTGAACGACGTTGTTTAGTAGCGAAAATTTTCTAAATGGCACTTTTAAAGCCCTCATTACCGCTTTTAAATAATCAATAATTTTATAAACTATTTTTTCAACTAATTAGTTTAAAGATTTTTGCCTAACCATTATTTTTATTCCTCAACTTTTAAACAAACAATTATTTTACTTCTGGGAGAGTTAAGACATTAGGAATATTGGGAATTTGTTTAGTAATTTCTGCAAATGTATAAGAATTTGTATTTGTAGTTTGTGCCTTATGCCTTCCTGAATGATTGATAATTTCAATTTTTAAGCTTTTAAATGAATTAACAGCCAAAAATAGCGTCTCGCATTCAAGTTGAGTTCCAATATCAACTTGAGAATTGCTTCTATAGAAAGGTTTCTTAGGATGCGGCAGTTCTTTAACTATTAGTGCTTCTGAATTTAATCTACACTTATAGGTTGTACATTTCCCAATAGGTGCTATTTCTATATATGCAGACCTGCGTATATCTCTTGAAATAATTTTGGCACCTTGACACTCAATAGAACAACTTTCATGAACATGCTTCATATAATTATTTGTGCGTTGGCCTACTTTGTGTCTAAATAATTATTAATATGTTCTAAAGGAATAGAAAACAATTCCGATGCATCATCACTTGTAAATTGTCTGTTTAATTTAGATAGAATTTCTGTGACTAAATTAAAATCTACCAGTTTAAAATCTGGGTTCATTTTAATTAAATACTTGACTTCATTTCGTTCAAGTTCTTCTCTAAATTCATCTTCAGAAATTAATTCTTGGTCAAGTTGTATTGACAATTGTAAAAAATCGTTTTTCTTAATTAAATTATCGACAGCCGTTAAGAAAAGTTTTTCTTTGTCAACATGATTATTAATTAATTGGTATATATTTGTTACGCTGGCATGCAAATGCCCGCTAATAGCCTTTACATCGCCATTCTGCATAATGGCAAGCAAGTACTTATCTGGCTGAGTATTGCACGCTTCATACTCTGCATTAAAATATTTAAACATAGGCTGAGTTGCATCTTCAGCATATAAAATAATATTTGTTTCATTACCCATAAATGGACATTATTTCTTCACTTTCCTTGATAAAGTTTTTGTAGTTTTTTACAGCATTTAACAAAGTATCAAAATTTTTACTTTTATCATGATCAAAATGATAATTAAATGCAAAACTAATAAAACGAGCTATCTCTATGTTGTCGTGCAATCGTTTTGAAACTTGGGGCTTTATTTCAAGCTTCAATCTCCCACCACTAATGTCTTTGCTCACATAAGCACCATACATTACATTATCCGAATTAAAAAATTTACTAAACATTTCATTTCTTTCGTTCAAAAAGAAATTTTTTGTAGAGTTTTCTAAACTTTCATCCGGGGATAGGTTCCATGTAATGTTTATCCCAATTGCTGTAATTTCTAAATCACTTGATTGTATCAGTTTTTGAGCAATTTCATCAATTCTATCTTGCAAAATATCAACTTGATGAATAATTATTTGGTTTAATAAAATTGCTATAGAAACACCCGTTGTTCTAAATTGTACAACTTCAGGACTAAATACAGATGGTTCTAAAATCTCGTCTTCTTTGACAAGACCATTTTTTATAAAAAAGAATTTGTCAAATTTTGAAGGCTGAAAAAATCCAACAAATACTATATTTTTAACTGCAATAGACTTATTCATAAATATTTGGCCCTATAAAATTATAGTTTGCAAAGGTAGTAACAATTTTAGTTTGTTCTAGGATATAGTGTAAACAATATAATAACATATTTAAATATATTATTATATATACATCATTTTTCATATTGGTAAAACTTTTCCACTTCAAAAGCATTAACTATATTTTTGATTCAAATCACCTTTTTATTTCAGAATCGAACATACAATAATTATAATATTTATGGTAAACTGGATTTTTACGGGTTTTTACTTCTTACCTCAACCTTATTGTGGTATTACGATCCTTTTAAACTGTGCCGCATAGCCACCGAAGTAGCCAAGTGCCCCGCCCTTGATATTGCTCATGACTTTGGTGGGGGAAGAAAAAGGGTTACCGACACTGGAATAAGTGAATTCCATGGTTCTCCAGAAGTCGAATGTGGCTTTGTCAATATTACAGAGTTTCAAGGTTACGGTATCCCCTTTATCAAAAAAGCTATAGGTTTCACCAGCTATTCCATTTCGGAGAATTCCACGTTCTACCTGTATTTCGTAGGTGGTACCATCAATCACCTGATCGTCATAAACGGAATTTAGTCCCGGATAGAAAGGATCCCGGTTCTGTTTGGTAAAATAGCGGATATAGTCGCCATAGCCACGGGGATCAGTGGCCCGTACCATCACCACCACTTTATAAGGGATATTGCCAGCCGGGGCTTCTTTCCAGTACAGGGAATCAATCCTACGTGTTGTATTGGGAATTGTGGTTGTGGCGGTATATTCTTTTCCTTCCCAGAGAATGCGGAGGGAATAACTGGTATTGAGTTCTCCGGTTATGGCCGTGGCGAGACTGGAAGAGTCGGTTGAGTAATAGTAGGCATTATAACCAGCCCCTAATGGAACTGTATACAAGCGGAGTTTGTGTGTACGGGTACTGTTGGCAACCCAGACTTCGGCATTCCGGATAAAACTGGCTGACAGGGAATCCGGGTTTAGCGTTGAAAAATAAGCCAGACTACGGGAAAGATAGACAATGGGGGCTTGTCCGTTTTCAATTGTCGCTTCCACCACCAGTTTGGGAGCTACATTATCCAGCTTGAAACTGACTGACTTCTCGCAGGATAGTTGAAGGAATGCCAGTAAAAGAAATGCACCGGATAAAACTTTCATAGTATAGATAACAGCTATAAAGATAGTTGGTTCTAAAAAAAAATTCCGGCCTCAAAACCTGAGGACCGGAACTATTTCTTATTAACCCAAGACTTTAAGATTTCATTAACCTAAATAGGCTTTTAATGCACTGGAATAACGGGCTTTTTGCAGGCGCTTGATAGCTCTTTCCTTGATCTGACGGATACGCTCCTTGGTCAGGTCATATTTCTGTCCGATCTGTTCGATCGTAACTCCGTTCTCCCCGTCTAAACCAAAATACGCGTTAACGATTTCAGCTTCCCTGGGAGACAATGACTTAAGCACCCGACGTATTTCATTACGCAGGGAATCTTTCATCACATCATCATCCGTATCATCGCTGCCTTCGAGCAGGTCACCCATAGCCACATCTTCCGCTTCGTGCACGGGGGCATCCAGGGAGGTATGACGGGTATTGCTTTGGAAAATATTATTGATCTCGGTTTCGCTCATTTCCAGGAGTTCAGCCAGTTCCTCAGTAGAAGGCTCACGCTCGTGCTCCTGTTCGAAAGCCATATAGGCTTTGTTAGCTTTGTTATATGTACCGATTTTGTTTTGTGGAAGGCGAACCAGACGTCCCTGTTCGGCTAAAGCTTGCAGGATTGACTGACGGATCCACCATACGGCATAAGAAATGAATTTGAAACCCTTGGTTTCGTCAAAGCGTTGAGCCGCTTTAATCAGACCGAGGTTTCCTTCATTGATAAGGTCACTGAGTGACAACCCCTGGTGCTGGTATTGCTTGGCCACAGATACCACGAAACGGAGGTTGGCCTGCACCAGTTTATCCAATGCACGCTGGGAATCAACCGGATTCCGGTTAAACATTTTAATCCGCTGAGCGAGTGTGGTTTCTTCTTCAGGAGTGATCATCGAAATCTTCGAGATCTCCTGTAAGTACTTTTCCACTGCCTGGGAGTCCCTGTTTGTAATCTGGGTAGCAATTTTAAGTTGCCGCATAACTTAAGAAGTTTAAATATCAACGAATAATAGACGGCCCTTGTTTGCAGATTGTTGCAAATGGATAGTTAATTGTAGATAGAAGAATTTACCGTCCCAGACCGTCTGCAAAGATACCTATAAGTTATGGTTTCTCATAGCGTTCTGTAATGAAAAATTACTAACAGTCTTTCACGCAATCGTTGCCAATTCCGGGCCAATCGGATGAAATCTGCTACAGGTAAGGGTTTGGCGCGAAAAAAGAAAATTGTCTTGTTTTATAAAAAATTGACAAATATCAATTGTTTTTGAGTGGTTCTGTGGGCTTTGTTGTTTTTGCTTTTTGGCGCAACCATAAAAACAGCCCTAATCCGCTTAAAAACAAAAGACTGGAGATCACTTCCGCCTGTGTTGGATGAAAACCCAGTATATCAAGGGGGTTATTTACCCGGATCTTTTCTATCAAAAAGCGCTCCATCCCATTCAGCATCAGGTAAATAGCGAAAATATATCCGGGTACTTTCAATCTTTTGCGCAAAAACCAGAGCACCAGAAACAGCAGAAAACAGAATATTACTTCATATAAAGGGGTTGGATATACAGGCACTGGTAACTGAGAACAGAATTTATCGTCGGTACAACCCGGGATGGGCACACCTACATCATTTACATTATGTGGATAATTATAAGACCAGACCCAATCAGGGAGCCAGCTGTACGGGTTGGGTCTTGGATTTTCGATGCCCCAGTCTCCGTCGCCGGAAACCTGGCAACCGATACGGCCCATACTGTAAGCCAGCATCATGGTTGGAGCCAGCGCATCATTTAAATGCCAGAAACCTATCTTATGCTTCTTCGCATACCACCAGATCGCCAGGGCCGCACAGATCAATCCTCCATAGAAAGTAAGTCCCTTGGCAGAAAAAATATAATCAGAAGGCCGTTTCAGAAAATCACTCCAGTTTTCAAAAATATCGAAGAGTTTAGCTCCTGCCAGTCCGAATACGAGGGCAATAATAGTGATCTCCCCTACCCGGTCATGCGGCCAGATGCGGACGGTTCTTTTTTCTGGTTTGCTGAGTTTTTGTTTATTCTTTTCATACCATTTCAACCCGGCAAATAATAAACCCATGGCAATACCGGCAGGCCAACTGCCCAACGGCGAAAAAATAAAAGCCTGCGGATCTTCGGTGGCTGAATTATCCAGTATAAAAAGAGCGACAATTTTGTAGCCCAGTAAAAAACCCAGTAAGAAGTTGAGCAGAATATCTGAAAGTGAAGCCGGTTGCCCGACCATCATCTGCATTTCAGTGGGCTGAAAATAACCCTGTTTGCTCTTACGTCTCAGTTCAGTGGTCAACACCATCGCAGCCACGATAAAAGCTATGGCCACAAAAAAACCAAAGGAATTGACAAAACGTAGAAATTTCCATTCCACTCCAAATAAGTCCCTGAATGCGTAATATAGATTAGGATACATGTCGTTAATTAATAGAGGCGAATATACTAAAGAGCCTGCTTCAAAAGACAAAACGGCCCGACATGGGTATAAACGGTAAAGGGAGGGGTGTTCGGTGTTAGCTGTTAGGTGTTAGGGAACAGCCCCTCCAAAGAACTTATGGCTCAAGGTACGTCAGTCGTACCTCGTACTTTGTACTTCGTACTTAAAAATTAAAGGGGCAAAAAAAAGCTGTTTCAATAAAGAAACAGCTCTTTAGAATCTATTTGATCCGTTTAGTTACAATGTTGCTGGAAAGCGCCGATCAGGTTCTGGGCGATCATTTGTGCGGAACGGCCCTCGATCTGGTGTCTTTCAATAAAATGTACCAGCTGGCCATTCTTAAATAAAGCGATGGCCGGGGAAGACGGCGGAAAAGGCATCAGGTGCATACGAAGAGTCCGCACAGCGTCCACATCAAAACCGGCAAAAGTAGTGGTCAGGAAATCCGGCTTCTTTTCGGTATTTGCCACCGCCATCAGTACACCCGGACGGGCGGTTCCGGCAGAACAGCCACAAACGGAATTGATCATGACCAGGGTGGTACCCTCTTTAGTCAGTTGTGCTTCCACTTCACCAGCGGTCAGCAACTCGGAAAAGCCATTGTCGGTCAGTTCCTCTTTCATCGGAATTACTATTTCTTCTGGATACATAGTTTTTTGTTTATGAAACACAAAGCTAAAGAATTTGTTCAACCGGCTGTGCAACAGCATGGGCAAAAGGAAAATATGGCAGCAGAAATTCCTCTTTTCGGAAATTCTGTCTTTCTGCAAGGGGCAAATCTGCCAGTCCGGGTATAAAAAACCGGGTGGTACAGGGTTTGACGAATCCCTTGCGTATTCATTTTTTATTTAAAAAACTAAACAATTATGGCATACGTACAATTCAACCGGAAACCTTTTGAAGGAACATTCAGCAATTTAGTAGATGACCTGTTCACTGAATTACCATTGATGCTGAACAATGGCTTTAACAATTCTGTAAGAAAGGATTCCGTACCGGTAAACGTCAAAGAAACAGCAGGGAGTTACGAACTCGAAGTAGTGGCCCCCGGATTTGAAAAGGCCGATTTCAAGGTGAACCTGGAGCAGCAATTACTCACGATCTCAGCTGAAAAACAGGCCACTGAGACATCCGAAACCGAAAAGCAGATCCGCAAGGAATACAGCTTCCGGTCTTTTAAGAGATCTTTCACATTGGATGACAAAATAGATGCAACTAAAATTGAAGCATCTTACATCAATGGTATATTACGATTAAACCTTCCGAAGCAGGTAACAGTCAAAGCTTCACAGGCAATCGAAATAAAGTAAAATAGTTTATACAAATTTTTCTCATAAGCAGTTGGTTTTGGTTTACGCCCTCCGTTTCCACGGAGGGCTATTTTTTTATTCCCCTTCCTTCGCCAAGGCTACGGAGGTCAAGCAAGATCCAAAGAATAATCAAAATATAAACAACAAAAAAGCACCAAGCCTTCTAAGCAGGTTTGGTGCTTTCTTTTAAAAGTTCTTGTTGAATAAGAATTTCACATACTATAAACTACTACTTAGAACGGGCTGTTGACTCCCGACTACTAACTACTAACTCCCGACTAGCTTTACCTCACCCCAACCCCTCTCCTTCAGGATAGGGGCCTGCAAATCCCGTAAAAAAAGATCAGTTCTTTGATTTAGCAAAATATGCGAAGGAGGGGCTGCTGACTCCCGACTACTAACTACTAACTCCCGACTAATTTTCACATCCTGTTCTCCTTCTCGTATCAATCAAATACTGAATCCTCCACCCATCCTTGAACCGGACCAGGTGAAAGGAGTTGACGCCGCAGTGACTGAATTGTCCGTTGAAATAAAATTTGTAGGGTGTCCAGACCAGGGCCAGCGGTCCATCGATGAGGACCGTTCCGAATGTAATCTGTTCATCGGCCGACCCGGGTTTCAGGGAACTGATGCTTTTCACAAAGGTGGCGGCGGTTTCAGTTTTTACTTCTGCTCCCCCGCTCTTACCCCGGGCGATAGTCTGCAAAACCATACTATCGGCAAAACAGGATTTCAGCAAGCTGGTATCAGACTTAATCATCGCGGTAAAAAGATTCGTAACCACGGCTTTTACCGAATCTTCGGCCGTCTGTGCTTTACTGCTGATGCTGAAAGCCAGTACTGTTAATACTATGAAAAATTGTTTCATGCTAACATTTTTTAAGAGTTTATGGCAAATGAATTGGATATAACAAAAGTACACAGGACTAAAATAAAGGCATTCCTCATGCAAACCAGTAAAATTTTACAAGCGGTGATTCTCATGCTGATCCTGGCCATGGCCGCCAGTTGTGCGATGGGAAAACAATACAGCAGTAAAGTATTTGGCCCCCGGACCGGTCCGGCAAACGGCCAAGCGTCCACGACTGTCCGGTTTCTGGGTCCGGATGAAGAGAGTACGGGTACGGATGTCCTTACTTTAACAAAACCAGTGACAACAACTGACAGTGTGATACTCGTCCAATCCGGGAATAGTCCGGCAAAAACGCCAACCGATACCCTGGTTCCTGTACAACGTAGCGGAAACAGTGGCGGGGTACGGACCAAACGAACCCGGGATAATCAATAAACAGTCTCAATCTCCTCACCATAAAAAATCAGATGCATGAAAAGAACATTTATTTTATCATCGCTACTGGCGCTGACTGCAGCACTGGTATTCAGCAGTTGTGGCCACAGCCGTGTCTGGGCCAATAAAGAAAAAAGAAATGACGGTCCGCCCACGGTCTCCCGTCAACACACAGCACCCAGACCTTCATACAATAATCAGTTGGCCGGGGCTTCCCTTATCATTACCCCTCACCCTGGTTTCACCATGGCTCGACATGCGAATGGAAACTATTTTCATCGCGGACAGCAGGGGCTACTTTACTGGAAAGGTTTCGACAACCGCTTTTACCTCGATAAGAACCAGGTAGATCGCTCGCGGTACAGCAAGTTTGAAATCAGGGAATGGAAACGGTATAGCCGGCATAGCTAGAAGCGAGAAGCGAGAAGCTAGAAGCGAGAAGCTAGAAGCTAGAAGGGAACAGCCCCTCCTGAGAATATTTATCAAAAAAACAGCCAGATCTCGATTTTCGTGATCTGGCTTTTAACTTCTATCCTCTCGCTTCTAGCTTATTTATATCCCAATATCTTCAGCATACTTTGCGCCGTTTGCTGCTTGGCATAAACCCAGTCCACTAACTTACCATTTTTATCATGCCCCACAATGATATGCTTTGGTGAAGGGATCAGGCAGTGCTTGATACCACCATAACCACTGATCTGGTCCTGATAGGCTCCGGTGTGGAAAAAGCCTACGTATAAAGGTTCTCCGTCCCCGTTGACCTTTGGGAGGAATACTTCATTGATATGCTCTTCGGAATCGTAGTAGTCGTGGCTATCGCAGGTGATACCGCCAAGTACCACCCGTTGATAATCATGGTCCCATTTATTGACCGGCAGCATCAGGAATTTTTCCCCGATTCCCCAGGTATCCGGAAGCGTGGTGATAAAGGAGGAGTCGATCATATACCAGGTTTCCCGGTCGTTCTGCACTTTTTCCGCAATTACGCTATAAATGTGCGCCATGCTCTCTCCTACAGTATAGCTGCCAAACTCAGTAAAGATATTCGGCATTGGGACTTTGGCTTTTTTACAGGCCACTTTGATATTGCGCACAATCTCATTGATCATGAACTGGTAGTCGTATTCAAACCCCAGGGAGTGCTTGATCGGGAACCCGCCGCCGATATTGATTGAATCCAATTCAGGACAGATCTTTTTCAACTGGCAATAGAGGTTGATCACTTTATTCAGTTCACTCCAGTAATAGATATCATCCTTAATTCCTTTATTCAGGAAAATATGCAGCATTTTCAGCTGGAATTTGCTTTCATATCCTTCGATCCGATCCACATAGAACTCAAGGATGTCCTTGGCCCTGATGCCCAGTCTTGAGGTATAGAAGGGGAAGTTGGGCTCTTCTTCAGCTGCCACCCGGATCCCCAGTTTGAAAGGCACTTTCACGGAGTGAGCATAGTCCTTCAGTTCGTCCTTGTTATCCAGTACCGGAATCACATTGCTGAAACCGGAGTTTAGCAAACTGGCGATACGCCGGGTATAGCTTTTTTCCTTGAAGCCATTGCAAATGATATGGATATCCTTGGTGATCTTTTTCTTGGCATAGAGTTTCTTGATGATCTCTATATCATATGCGTAGGAGGTTTCCAGGTGTATTTCGTTTTTCAGGGCTTCTTCCACCACAAAGCTGAAATGTGAACTCTTTGTGCAATAACAATAATAATATTTACCCTCGTACTTGTGTTTCTTGAATGCATTGGCAAACATGCTCTTTGCCTTTTGAATCTGCATCCCGATCTTAGGCAGGTAGGTCAGTTTCATCGGGGTGCCATACTTAGCGATCAGGGCTTTCAGGTCAAGACCATTGAAAGAAAGATTGCCATCTTCCACTTCGATCCCTTCCTGGGGGAAATTAAAAGTCTGCTTTACGAGGTCGTGGTAGGAATTTGTCATTTTTTAGTTGAACGGGTTGAGCCAGATAATCTTAAAACCGTACAAAAGTATAGGTTTGGGGAAATAGACGTGAAAAATTCTTCGCGACAGCCCAGACGTCCGTTAACTGGCAATAAAAACAGGTAATCTCCGATTTACGTTCCGTGCGGAAATACTATTTTATGAATATCCCCAAACAATAGGAATTATTAGCCCCGTTGGTCAATGGAACCAGGGTGCCATTCTTCCAGTAAACGGCGTTTTGAATGGCGCCTCCTTTACTGCCGGCTATATAAACATCTCCGTTTTTCGATTCAATATCCATGGCCGTAGCCGCTTCACTGCCATCAGTCAACCGGGTCATCACCCCGTTTTTCCAATAAACTGCAAAGTTCATGCCCCCGGTTTGTTCATACCCGGCCGCATAAACATCCCCGCCGGATATAGAAATACTATTTACCTGTGACTCGGAATTTGAAGGCCCCAAAACCGTCTTGGTGCCATTTTTCCAATATGCCGCCTGAGAAAAAACAGTTGCCGTATTTTCATTTCCCGCCATGTAAACGTCAGTGCCTGCGATCGCGACACTTTTCAGCGAACCGGTAGAAATCGGGCCTCCTCCCAGCGTGAATCCTGTCCCGTTTTTCCAATACCGTGGCACAAATGGTATATTGACTTTCTCCCATCCTGCCACATATACATTCCCTGCCGCTACTGAAACTGACCAGGCTTCAGCCTGGGTGGATACGGTTGTGAGATAGTTAACAATCCCGTTTTTCCAATAGACGGCCCGGATAATATTCGGGTTTGCATATTCAGCCCCGGCTACATAAACATCGTTTCCATGAACAAATATTGATTCTGCATAGCTATTGATTCCCAGTTCAACAGGCTGGCCGTTTTTCCAGTATTTTGCCACCCGTATTCCCGCACTGTTGAATTCTTCCCCGCATACAAATACATCCTGATCAGTCACAAAAACAGACTTGGCAAATGCATGACGACTACCATCTGTTAAGGAAAATTCAGTGCCATCTTTCCAATACTTCGCAACGGATATTGCGTTAACCCGTTCATAACCGACCATATACACCCCTGCCAGTGAAGGGCTGGCATCTTCTCTTGTGCAAGAAATAAAAATCAGCAATAAAAAAATTGAACCAAAAAGGATATTTATTAATCCGGGGGATAATCTCATCTTCATAGATTTAAGGTTTCAGCCCAAAAATAATAAAAACGTATTTAACATTCACTGACAACCGGATACTCAACCGATTTTATTCAGGAACAGCGGCAGCCCGGTCACCCATTGCCCGTCCACCATCAGCGAAAAAGAATAACGGCCAGGTTGGGGAAACTGGAGCTGATTAAAATTGAGTACAATATTCGCAGCCGCAAACTGGCCATTTACCGGCGGCCGGACAGTAATGACACCGGTAACAGGCTGCAACAGGTCCTTGCCGGTACTGTCTGTCAGCTGAATTTTGAATTCATGATCACCAGTTTCTTTAACCCCGAAACGCAGGCGGCAGGCAATCGCACAGCCGGGATGGGTGACCGGGAACTGCGGAGCCTGAATACTATCGAACGTGCCGACGATGGTGAGTTTGGATTGATTATCCTGCGCAAAATCGCAAAGGGTGAAAATTTCTGTTTCCATAAAAAATTATTGCCTGCAAGGTACTGCTTGATTTGTCCGGATTAAAATCAATCAGGAAAAAAAAGAAATTTTCTATCTTGGCCAAAACTTATCAGTATGAAAATGCGGCCCGTATTTACTTTTCTCTTGCTGAGTTTCCTCTCTATCCGCTCTTATGCTCAGGTCCTGGCAAATGACAGTACCAAAAATGACGGCACAGTAAAATTTGAACGGGTGGAAGTGGAAGCTTCTTACCCAGGCGGATCGTCAGCCTGGTTGAAATTCCTGACTAAAACGGTTAAAGGGGATGTACCAATGGACAATAATGCCCCGGCCGGAACTTACACCGTTATGGTACAATTTATAGTCAACCGGGATAGTTCGATTACTGATTTCAAAGCATTGACGAATCACGGCTATGGTATGGAACAGGAAGTGATCCGGGCATTGCATCTCTCCGGCAAATGGATTCCCGCGATACAGAAAGGTCGGCCGGTCAGGGCCTACCGGAAACAACCAGTTACTTTCCGGGTGGAAGTGGAAGGCCTGGACATTGAAACAGAAACACCCGGAGCACTCTATCTCACTAAGGAAAACAAAGTATCCATCAAAGCGTTTAAAGTTAAAGATGAAGACCTGCTTGTAACGGTATCACAGGGTACGATAATCAAAAACGGAGGAGGAGAATACACGATTAAGCTTACGAAAAAGGACCGGGTTATTATTCGTTTGTACAATACAAAAAAAGACAGAAGTGAGGGGGAAGCGATTTTTGATGTGAGGGAGTGAATGGTGAGTGGATTTAACATTCGTTCAACTCTTTGTTAACAGAACAGGAAATAGTTTTGCGGAAACATTAAACCATGAAACCAATCCTGATCATTCTGCCGCTATTCATTTGTTCCGTAGCTTCTGCTCAGCTGGAGAAAGGCACTTGGAACCTCAGCACTTCCACAGACGCTCCTTTTAACCTTAACTTTGAATCCAGAGAACGTTTCAAATCTTACAATTTTAAATTCACTCCGAATATCGGGTATATGCTGAAAGACCGCTGGGAAGTGGGTGGCGGACCTGTGCTCAACTTCAACAAAGTGAATATCAAAGACAATTTTGGCAATCTCAATTATTCCAGCCGGGGAAACTCATACGGCTTCAATCTGTACACCCGGTATTACCTGAAATCCAAACATAAAGTAGTTCCCTATTTTGTTGCCGGTATACAATACATGCGGACCAATACGACCACCACTGATTTCAGTGGTTTTAAATCCACCGCAAAATTCAGTGATTGGACTGCTTTTGGCGGTGTTGGCCTTAACTGGTTCACAGGACCCAGAACCGCTCTCTTTTCGGAGCTGACATATACCGGTGGAGGAGCCGGCGGCGGTAATGGCTATACACATGGACTGAACCTTAATGTCGGTTTCCGCATTTTCTTTGGGAAAAAGAAAAAGTAAACCGATTATTTGGAAACCTGCATATACTGATGAAAGTTTGCAGGATGCAATACAAAGCGGCGATTTTTGATATGGATGGTTTGCTGATAGACAGTGAGCCCCTCTGGCAGGAAGCCGGGATTGAGACGCTCTCCGGATTTGGAATCAGTCTGACCCTTGAACAATACCATACCAGCACAGGACTTCGTACGGAAGAATGGGTGGCGCATTGGTTCAGGCAGTACCAGGTTTCTCCTGCACATGCACCGGAAGCAGTTCAGGTGATAATCCGCAAAGCGATTGAAAAAATTGCAGCTAATGGCATTGCTTTGCCTGGTGTTACGGAGATTCTTGGCTTTTTCAATAAGCAAAATATAAGAACCGGATTAGCGACATCTTCCCCTATGTCATTGGTAGATGTAGTAGTCGATAAACTACATATCCGGGATCAGTTCCAGGTTTTCACGTCCGCCGAATACCTCCCCTATGGCAAACCACATCCGATGGTCTTCCTGGAATGTGCCAAATCGCTTGACGTGTTACCCGAAGATTGTATTGTATTTGAAGATTCGTTCAATGGAATGATCGCAGCAAAAGCCGCCAAGATGAAATGTGTGGTGGTACCGGCACCTGAACAGGCGGATCTTCCGAAATGGGGGGCGGCGGACATGAAATTGCTCAGTCTGAATGAATTTCTTACTTATAATTACTTTTAGTTTAACTGTGTGATTTTGGCAGAGACTGACGTAACAAAAGGCGGAGACGAAAACTCAAGATTGCAAAAACTGACCTGAAGTTTGCCATTTACATGTGACACATAAACTTTATTACCTGGCCGGCAATGAAAGTAATTGCTGGAATAGATAAAACTGACGGACACTTCATTGGGTTCCTGCAGCGGATTAAAAATGGCTACATCGGCTGTGGTATAAACACCATCCCGTGGCTCTGTATTTCCGTTATAAGAGTTGAACAATACCGTATAGGAAGGATAACCGAAGCTGCCACTGGCTTCAAGCGCAATCGTATTCCAGGTACTGCTGAAAGATTTATTCACGGTGGTGAAAGTAGTAGCCGGAATACTGGACGGGGTGGCCGTATTGTTGGTATTAGTACAGGGCGGGGTTTCCTGTTTTAACTGTACATTGATACGGATGGTATCACTCAATGATGTATTACAATCACTGTTTCCTTCATTCAAACTATAGACCCCACTCTGGGATAGCTTAATATCATTTATCTCAAGTGTATTGGATTGATTGGTGAGATTGGTTCCTGGTCCATTCCATTGATAAACGACATTGGTGGTACCACGGTCCGGAGCTGAGATGACTATATTGTCACCCACTGTGGGTGTCAGGGTATTGGCTGTAAGTGTAAGTGAACCTGCACAGGCCGGTTTCTTTTCACAGGAAGAAAACAACAGCAAAAATGCTATCGCGGTCAAAACAGAAATTTTCATAAAATAATTTGAATGCGAATATATAGAACGGATACCGTAAATACAATGGTGAAAAAACAAAACTATCAATAGCGGTTTTATCTCCTGAAAAAGTAATTGATTCAGATCAGTTTGCTACCTGCATTTTTTCTTTAGCTCATCAAAACAGGCTTTACAGACCTGTTCGGCTATCGCCCGGGTCATCCATTTGGGATCTTCTGTTTTTCTGCCCCAGAATACATGTACATATAGATCATCATCGATGGGAATATGCAGATCCACTGTTTCTTTTTTAACCCAGCGGGTATCAGTCATAACCACATGCAGGCTATCTGATGTTAATTCCAATTCAAGACATTTGCCCGGCAGGAATTTATACACAGTCCCGTTAATAGAAAAACTGAGTTTCAGACTTGCCTGACGATTATCCCATGTGGTTACAACATGTACCCGGCTCTTGCCCTGTGCACTTGAATTCAGGGAAATGCCGCTCCATAATAACAGAAAAATGACAAACTTCATCCATCAAATATAATTGATCAGTTAAACAGCAAAAAAAACAACTGTTGTCACAAGGCTAAGAATGAGCCTCTTAGCTTCCTTTTCTTAAGCAAACATGTTAAAACTCATCCCGCTTGAAAATAGGAACAGCAATGACCGTATAAAAGCGTATCTTCACTTTAGTGAAATAAGTTCTTCCTACATTGAGTTCTGATCGACATTAATTGTTACAGAGACATCCATTGTACTAATTCCTCTCCTCTCTACTTCGTGCAGCAGTTCCTTTCACCTTATTTTCTATTGTTTATTTAAAAAATTGTATTATGAATTTGTATGTTTCTAATCTTAGCTTCCACACTGCAGACAATGAACTCCGCACCTTATTCGAGCAATATGGCGCCGTAAGTTCTGCTAAAGTGATCATGGACAGAGAGTCCGGCAGAAGCCGTGGTTTTGGATTTGTGGAAATGCCTTCTGATAACGAAGCCAACGAAGCAATCAAGAACCTGCACCAGAAAGAAATCGAAGGACGCGCCATGTCCGTGACTGTTGCCCGGGAAAAAGCTCCCCGCACAGAAAATAAAAGATGGTAATTCCAGCATAAAGAGCTGATGATTCAGCTCTTTATTTCTTCCCTTTTCCGTATTACATCCGATTCATGCACCAGCCTGATCCTGAGCAGTACCTGCTTGCGGTTTTTTGCTGCAATAAACTATTACTATGGCAACAGTACTCGAATTATCACAGGCAGATAAAAACCTGGTTTCTTTTATGAAAGCGATAAAAGCATCCGGAATGGAAGATGAATTAAAAGCCGTAGGGCCTTTTACCTTTCTGGCCCCGGTCAATCTCGCATTTGGCAAACTCAGCCAGGGTGATTTGTTTGAAACCTTATTAAAGCAGGATGGCAGCCGGCTGCGGGCCATACTCTCCTATCACATTATCAAAGGAAAAAAAATGCAGCGTGATTTCAGAACCGGGCAAAAAGTACAAACGCTCGGCGGACAGGAACTCCAGGTCACCACCCGGGACGGGGATATTTATATCAACAATGCCCGTATACTGGCTAAAGACCGTCAGGGTTCCAATGGTGTGGTCCATTGTATTGACAGCATCAACCTGCCCCCTGAACTGAAACCCGCTTAAATAATTTAAAGATCAGTATGACGTCAAATAGTATAATACACTTTATCGGATTTGTAACCCGCCTGGAATCGGAAAAATTTATTCCGGCCTGGGAACAATATGCAAAAAAAGAAATGTTCCGGAAAAAAGCACCCTTGTTGCTTCAGCAGGATAACGGCAGCCGGAATAAATTCAATTTTCTATCCCTCCATATCTGGCCGGATACCGAAACGCATTTCAGCTTTACCAAATCAGACAAAGCCGGTTATTTCCATGAAATGCCGGTACAAGTAGTTCACATCGGTGGTTACCTGCCATTGGAACAAACCAATACCAGTCTGCACAAGGATACAGAATGCCGTTTACTTGTCATGGCCGGACATAATGAAAACGATCCGGCTTTTTATAAAACACTGCCCTACTCCTTCCGACTCAACAGTTACCAGGCCTACTATGAAAGCTGTACCTACGGATACATCTTTGAATATTTTGCCGCAGAGCAGGAGATGGAAGAGATCATGAACGTTCTTAAACAAAGGGCCGGCACTGAACGTATCCTGTACAGGGATTGCTTCGCCACCCATATCTGACTTTGCCAGATGTATTCGATACCCTGATCAACAGCTATATCAGCCATAATACAGGAATCGATCCATTTTTTTTATCGGAAGAACTGGCCAATGGCCTGCGATTACATATTATTACATTACAACATGTCGGTCTGTTAACAGCAGCCGGCATTGGTAATAAAGAGAACAAAGGAATCCATGAAGAAATCCGGAATGACCGGATCTACTGGCTCGATAAAAGCAATCACAATTCATTTGAACAGGAGTTCCTGCAACTGGCCGATGAATTTATCGCCTGTCTGAACCAAAGCTGTTATACCGGTATCAATGCCTGCGAATTTCATTTTGCAGTATATAATAACAACAGTTTTTACAAACGTCATCTCGATCAGTTCCGGAACAATGGCCACCGCAAATTCTCGCTCATTACTTATTTAAATCAGGACTGGACCGAAGCGGATGGCGGGCAGTTACATATTTACCAGGACAATCATACAGAAAAGATACTCCCCCATTCCCGTACCGCTGTGTTTTTCAAAAGCGATGAACTGGAACATGAAGTCATGGTCACCCACCGGCAACGGCTGAGTGTAACGGGCTGGCTGAAGAGGGTGTGAGTATTTCGCAGCGTCGGCTGCGCCAGGCACTGCTAAAAAAAGCCCCGACAATCTGCCAGGGCTCTTACTTATAACTTATTACTTACAACTTATCACTTTACCTCCTCATACGGCACATCCGTCACATTATCCGCACTGGCATTCGCATCTGCCGTGTGCGCATGATCCCCGCCGTCAGGACCGGGTTGTGCCCCGCCTTCCTGGGTGGATTTGTACATGTCTTCACTGGCGGCCGTCCAGGCAGCATTGAGGGTGGCCATGGCGGTGTCGATACCGGCGAGATCCTGTGCCTTATGGGCTTCTTTCAGTTTCTCCGCAGCCTGTTCAATAGCGCCTTTTTTATCTGCCGGGATTTTATCCCCGTATTCTTTCAGTTGCTTTTCAGTCTGGAAAACAAGACTATCCGCCTGGTTCATTTTTTCCACTTTCTCTTTTTCGGCTTTATCGGTTGCCTCATTGGCCTTGGCTTCAGCTTTCATTTTTTCCACTTCCTCCTTGCTCAGACCTGAACCAGCTTCAATATGTATCTTTTGTTCCTTTCCGGTGCCTTTGTCCTTGGCGGTTACATGCAGGATACCATTGGCATCAATATCAAAGATTACTTCGATCTGGGGTACACCACGGGGAGCCGGGGGAATACCATCGAGATTGAAAATACCGAGGCTCTTATTGTCTTTCGACATGCTACGTTCACCCTGCAGTACATGGATCTGTACACCTGGCTGATTGTCGCTGGCTGTCGAGAACACTTCTGATTTCTTGGTCGGGATGGTGGTATTGCTGGGGATCAGCGGGGTCATAACGCCACCCATGGTCTCAATACCAAGGGAGAGCGGAGTTACGTCGAGCAACAGCACATCCTTCACCTCACCAGTTAAAACGGCACCCTGAATAGCGGCGCCAACGGCCACCACTTCATCCGGGTTTACGCCACGGTTAGGTTTCTTGCCGAAGAATTTTTCCACGATCTCCTGTACTTTGGGGATACGGGTAGAACCGCCCACCAGGATCACTTCGTCAATCTCTGAAGTTTTCAGACCGGCATCTTTCAATGCGGCTTCGCAGGGCTTCAGGCAACGGGCAAAGAGATTATCGGCCAGTGCTTCAAATTTGGCACGGGTCAGTTTTTTCACCAGGTGTTTCGGCACACCATCTACCGCGGTGATATAAGGCAGATTAATTTCTGTTTCTGAAGAAGATGACAGTTCCACTTTGGCTTTCTCAGCGGCTTCTTTCAGGCGCTGCAGGGCCATAGGATCTTTGCGGAGGTCAATGGCTTCATCGGCCTTGAATTCATCGGCCAGCCAGTCCATGACCACTTTATCAAAGTCATCTCCACCCAGGTGCGTATCACCATTGGTTGATTTTACTTCAAATACTCCATCTCCAAGTTCCAGTACGGAGATATCGAATGTACCACCACCGAGGTCAAATACGGCGATCTTCTGGTCGTGTTTTGCCTTGTCCAGGCCATATGCCAGGGCGGCAGCAGTCGGCTCGTTTACGATCCGGCGGACAGTCAGACCGGCAATTTCACCCGCTTCCTTGGTGGCCTGGCGTTGAGCGTCGTTAAAGTAGGCCGGAACGGTAATCACCGCTTCGGTCACTTCATGACCCAGGTAATCTTCAGCTGTTTTCTTCATTTTCTGAAGCACCATGGCACTGATTTCCTGTGGGGTGTACAGTCTGCCATCTATGTCAATCCGAACGGTATTATTGTCACCTTTTGCCACTTTGTAGCTCCAATGGCTGATTTCTTCTGTCACTTCGCCAAACTGGCGGCCCATAAAACGCTTCACAGAAGCGATGGTATTATGGGGGTTTGTGATAGCCTGACGTTTAGCGGGATCTCCCACTTTACGTTCGCCATTTTTCAGAAAAGCCACGACAGACGGGGTTGTACGGCGTCCTTCGTCATTGGCAATGACCACCGGCTCGTTGCCTTCCATTACAGATACGCAGCTATTGGTGGTTCCTAAGTCGATTCCTATGATCTTTCCCATGATTCTAATTTTTGAGTTCGCTATCTATTGTCAATCATTGTGCCGGGAGGGGCTGAGGTGAAAAAATGGCAGTCTTTTGAAGAAGTTCGTAGTTCGGAGTTAGTAGTTCGTAGTCAGATTTATCATAAGAAATTGGGGGTTGAGGGGAAATGTGAACAGGGAAAAAGGGTCAATTTCACCTTTTTACATTTTACTTTTAACTTGTGAACCTGTCAACTTACCAACCTATCAACCAAGTCCCCATGTCTACACCACTTGCCGATAAGCTCCGCATCAAACCCGGCTTCCGCCTGTTCACTCTGCATGCCCCGGCGGATTTTAAAAAGACCCTGGGAAAATTGCCGGAGGGGGTAAAAATCATGGATAAGGGGGTGGCGGCAGATCAGGTACACTGGTTTGTGACCAACCGGGAACAATTGGAAAAAGAATTGAGCAAGGTCATGAAACTGGTCAGTCCTGGGGTAACGGTCTGGGTTTATTATCCCAAAGGCACATCCGGCATTCAGACCGATCTTACCCGTGACAAAGGATGGGATTGCCTGCTGGCTGAGGGAGATAAACTGACCTGGATCAACCTCATCTCTTTTGATTCTACCTGGTCTGTCTTCGGGTTCAGGGGTAAGACCGAAGCCGATAAAATGAAAGACGCCAAACCCAAAGAAACGCGTGAAATTTTCAACTGGGTCAATCCGGCTACCAAAGAAGTGAAACTGCCGCCGGATGTAGCCGCTGCGCTGAAAAAAAACAAAGCCCTGCTGGCGTATTTCAATCACCTGGCCTTCACGCATAAAAAAGAATATCTCGAATGGATTGTAACGGCGAAAAAAGAAGAAACACGGGTGAAACGGGTAGAGGGAATGATGGAGAAACTCAGCGAAAAAGTACGAGGCTAGAAGTACGACCCTTCGATACGTCCCGCATAAATATTCTCACAAACCCTGAAAAATTACACTTGCGGGACTACTCCCCGCATTAGGCGGGACAAGCAGGGTGACAAGGGCAGTATGTAAAACAAGTAGCAGTTTGAGATTTTAGATTCAACCTCCTAAGAAGGTGTATTGACTCCCGACTACCGACTCCCGACTGGCTTTTGGGGCTGTTCCCTTCTTGCTTCTTGCTTCTCGCTTGTTACTGATTTCTTCACAATTCCTTCTGTTTTCTTTTTCTACATTTGTGGCACTCATCAGCCATGAACAAAATACGGTTCCTCCTTTTTATTCTCCTTTGCAGTTTTACCCAATTAATGGCCCAGCGGATCAATCCGGCCAATCCCGATCTTTCGCCGGGAAATTTCCGGTTGGATTCATTGCCTGATTCTGAATTGAACATTCCTATTCAGATTGATCTGAAACCCATTTATACCATGGCCGAAAAGTCGGTCGACACCTTATTTACTTCTCCCGGCTATCCGAATGGCTGGGTGCAGGAAGCCTGTGATACCCGGTATAAATATTCCTTCCGCCGGAGCAAACTGCAGATGAAGGCCAGCGGGCTTTCGCTGCAACTTGGCTTTACAGGCTATTACAAAATTGTGGGTTCCACCCGGGCCTGCACCAACGGAATTGCATTGACGCCCTGGACACCACCCTGTCGTTGTGGTTTTGATGAACCGGAACGAAAAGTGAATGTGTCATTCAGCAACAGCCTGGCCCTGATGACCAATTATAAAGTAAAACTGGATATTAAACGGAATGAACCGCAACCAGTTGACAAATGTGAAGTATGCTTTTGGGGACAGAATATTACCAACCAGGTCATGAAGGGCCTTGTAGCCGAACTGGATGCCGCAAAAAAAGACCTCGATAAAAACTATGGCAGTACCGACCTGAAGCCCCGGATGCAGCAAATCTGGAATCAACTGAACACTTCCTATAACCTTTATGGCTTAGGCTGGTTGAAAATGAATCCTCGGGCGGTTCACCTGAACCGGCTGGAAGCCAAAAATGATTCACTCTATGTTTCTCTGGGACTATCTGCCAGACCGATCATCAGTTTTGAGCAGCCGGTAGACAGTCCTTCCCCGGTACCGCATATCAGTAATGTAGCCACCCGTCCGGGTTTTACTATTTTCCTCGATGCCATGCTGAATTATGACTCGCTCAGTCAGCTCATGAGCCAACAGGTGGCCGGTAAAAGTTTTGATTTTAAAAAAGCTTTTGTCAAAAAGCAGTTTATCATCGATAGCTGTAAAATTTACGGTGGCGGTTTTGACAAACTGATCATCCGGCTGCATTTTTCGGGAACCAACCACGGAGTGATCTACCTGACCGGGCAGCCATGGTATGATGCGGACAAACGGGTTATTGAGATCATCAATTTGGATTTCGATATCAAGACAAAAAATTTTTTACTGGGGTCCGCCGGCTGGCTGTTTGACAAAAAAATCACCCGGGAAATAACGAAATTTGCCCGTTTCGAACTGGGTGGGTATATCGACAGTGCTAAAGTAACAATCAATACGCAGCTTAACCAGGAATGGATGCCGGGCATCAGCAGCAATGGCACCATCAATGAAATCCGCCTGATCCGGATGTACCCGATGCAACAACACCTGGTGATCCGTAGTAATTGTGAAGGAAATCTGCAGGTAAAAGTGGATGCCGGAAAACTGAGTTTATAAAGGGAAATCACTCCTCATCATCATTTGCAGCGGTAGCTTTAAATGAAAAATTCCGCTGTGCCAGGTAACTGATCACCACCACCACCACAATGGTTATCACCTGGGAGAGAATGGCATCCATTCCCAGCCGTTCAACCAGAATTTTAAGTAAGAGGTAATTCAGGGCGAGGTTAAACATACAAACCATAAAATACCGGAACAGCTGAATATGCCCCTTCATATTGGAATCATTGAAGACCACATATTTCGACATAAAGAAGCCGATCGGGAAAGTAATACAGAATGAAACAAATAACGCCGCCACGTGTCCTTTAAACGCATAGAAGCCAAAATCGAACTCCTCCCCGAAAAATAAAAACTTGTAACTGAGGGTATAAATCAGAAAACCCAACAGCACATTGCCACCACCTGAAGCCGCATACCGGAAAGTCTGAAGGTTCATAAACCGCCGGAAGGGGGGGTAGAAGAAATCGATAACGGGAAGGATAAAATCCCTGGCTGTATGGAGGTGCTTTCGCATGAGTCGCAAAGGTAGGGGGAAGCAGTAAAGTTGACAAGTTAACAGGTTGACAAGTTAACAGGTTGACAGGTTGAAAAGTTTACAAGTTAATAAGGGTGGGCTGTTCCTTGTCAACTTTTCAACTTTTTAACTAGTTAACCGCTAAACTTGTCAACTTGTAAACCCGTAAATTTGCTACCCAAAGCACCCGAAATGAACATCGTAAGCAAGATAAAACCACTGATCGTAGAAACACTGACTGACCTTTACGGACAGGCTTTTACAGAAGGCGAGCTGACTATCAGCACGACCAAACCCGAATTTGAAGGGGATTATACCCTTGTCCTGTTCTCTTTTGTCAAACAACTAAAAAAATCACCGGAACAGCTGGGACAGGAAATCGGTACTTCACTGGTTCAGCGTCACCCGGAATTATTCAGTGCATACAATGTGATCAAGGGTTTTTTAAACTTAACCATCACCGACGCTTACTGGCTGAGCGTATTGCAGGAGCAATACAATAACCCGTCATTTGGTAAGAAAGCCCCTAACGGAAAGAAAGTAATGGTGGAGTACTCCTCCCCTAACACCAATAAACCCCTACACCTGGGTCACCTGCGGAATATTTTTCTTGGCTGGAGTATAGCCCGGATTCACCAGGAAGCCGGCTATGATACTATTAAAAGTTGCATCGTAAACGACCGGGGCATTCATATCTGTAAAAGTATGATTGCCTGGCAACTCTTTGCTGACGGGGCCACTCCTGCTTCAACCGGGCTTAAAGGCGATCATTTTGTAGGAGATTATTATGTAAAATTCAATGACGAATACAAACGCCAGGTAGAAGTACTTATACAAGGCGGTATGAAGAAAGAAGAAGCCGAAAAAGAAGCCCCGGTTATGAAAGCCACACAGCAAATGCTGCTGGAATGGGAAGCGGGAAAGCCGGACGTCATGGAGCTCTGGGCGAAAATGAACGGTTGGGTATATGCGGGTTTTGATGCCACGTATACCCGGATTGGTGCGGATTTTCAGAAAATGTATTACGAAAGTAATACCTACCTGTTGGGTAAGCAGTTTGTGGAAGATGGACTTAAAACAGGTGTGTTCTATAAAAAAGAGGATGGCAGCGTTTGGATCAACCTGACGGAAGACGGGCTGGATGAAAAACTGGTACTGCGGAAAGACGGCACTTCTGTTTATATCACCCAGGATATGGGACTGGCCGAGCAGAAATATGAAGAATTCAGCTATGACCAGAGTATTTATGTGATTGCAGATGAACAGAATTATCATATGAAGGTGCTGAAACTGATCCTGCAAAAACTGGGCAAGCCCTATGCAGCAGGTATTCATCATCTGAGTTATGGCATGGTGGAACTTCCTTCAGGAAGAATGAAGAGCCGGGAAGGAACCGTAGTGGATGCCGATGATATTGTGGAAGAAATGGCCAATGTGGCAAAAGCCAAAACGGAAGAACTGGGTAAGGTAAAAGACTTCAGTGAAGACGAACTGAAAGGACTCTATGATACCATTGCACTTGGCGCCCTTAAGTTCTTTCTGCTACGCGTGGATCCAAAGAAAAAAATGATCTTCAATCCGGAAGAATCCATCGATTTTCACGGCTTCACCGGGCCTTTTATTCAGTTTATTCATGCCCGGATCAAATCGATTCTGCGCAAGGAAAAACCGTCGGAAACGGCTTATACCGGCGATCTGCTGAAACTGGAAAAGGAACTGATCGTTACCCTGGAACAATACCCGAATGTAATCGAACAGGCCTGTGCAGAGCATAATCCCTCTTTACTGGCCATCTTTATTTTTGGCGTGGCAAAGTTGTACAGTTCCTTCTATACCGAACACCATGTGCTGACTGCGGAGACTGAAGCCAAAAAACAATTGCGCTTAAAATTATCTGAAATGACGGCCCATGTGATTGCTTCGGCGATGGGATTGCTGGGAATACGGGTGCCTGAGAGAATGTAGTTAGTAGTTCGTAGTCGGGAGTTAGTAGTCGGGAGTCGGGAGTCGCAACGTTCAGAAGAAAGCAGGCTTATGTCAAAACCAGTGAAATATTTGAATAATCAATAAAAAAAATGCCACCAGTTATCGGTGGCATTTTTAATTGATATGTTATTTAACAGAAAAAAAGCAAATTATATAATAAATTCTCTAAGAAGGGGCTGTTTACTCCCGACTCCTGACTCACGACTCCCGACTAGAGTCCCGCCATCATCTTCTTCTGTTTCAGATTTGCGAGGCTTGGGTCGAGTTCAATGGCTTTATCGCAGAGGGTGATTCCTTTATCGGTATTCTCCCGTCCGCCTTTTTTCTGGTAGCACATGCCGATCATATAAAGGGCGGTGGCGTTTTCCTTGTCGTATTCGAGCACCCGATCCCAGTATTCCATGGCCTGATCATATTTGGCTTTGTAATAAAACGCTTCAGCCACCATGTTCAGGATATTCATGTCACTTGGCCTTTTTTTCAGGATCTCATTGAGCATGGCCACACCGGAGTCCAGTTGTCCCACATTCAGGTAGGCAATGGCCAGGTTTTCCAGGTATTCGTTATCGCGTCTGTGCCCTTTATCGGCCGCTTCAAGGATATACTTCAGCGCATTTTTGTCATCATGCATCGCATAGCAGATCAGCCCAAGTTCATAGACCCAATAGCTTTGTTTGGGATCCAGTTCAATCGCTTTCTTAAAGAAAGGCACCGCCAGTTTGTAATTCATCATGTCCGCATAACTGCGGGCGATCATATACGGTATTTCAGCATTGGCCGGATCTTCTTTTGCTGCTTCATTTAAAGCTTTGAGTGCATCCCCGTAATTTTCCATTTCGTAATTGGCTTTGCCAACATAGAAACTGATTTTCTCCGAAGGATCCAGTTTTTTCAACCGGCTGGCAAATTTCACCACTTCTTCATTTTGCTTCATCTGGAAACAAAGCTGCAAGACTTGTTTATACAGAGCAGGTGTTTCTTCGCCCATTTCAATCAGGCGTTTGTACATGACCAGGGCATTGTTGTATTTCCGCAGATCATGATAGGCGGATGCCAGTTCAGTAATGATGGATTTGCTGCTTGAATCGTAACGGACTGCCTTCTCAAAATTTTTGAGGGACTCCATTCGCCGGCCATTTTGCTTTTCCGTTAATCCTTTTTGTAAAAAGAAATCGGCACTATCAACCGGCACAACAATCGTGTGTACCGCGGTCTGAGAATAAACCAGACTGCCGGACAGCAACATACACGTAGTGATGAATATTTTTAACATAGGATGAATTTTGGCCTTCCATAAGTGAAAGCCGGGGAACTAAGATAAAACGCAGAAATGACAAATCAAAGCTTAATCCGTTCTTTATCAACCAATTTCAGTACCAAATCGTAATTACTTCAGTATTAAACCCGCAAGTGCCGGTAAATTTACGGTCACCCGGTATTTTTTCTCTGCTTTGTCGATCAGCTCACATCTTACTTCCGGGTTAAAAACGACACCAGCCCCCCAATAAATTGTACGGTCGCTGTTAAATATTTCTGCAGAATAAGGCTTTCCAATTACTTCAATACTCCAGTCCTGCCTGACCAATGGGGTCATGTTCAGGATAACGAGCAGGTCATCCCCTTTTTTCTTGCCCTTCCGTTTATACACAATCACTGATTCCGCCCGGTGATTCAGGTCAACCCATTCAAACCCATCCATACTGAACTGGTTAAAATGCATAGCAGATTCCTGGCGCAGCAGTTTATTCAGATCACTCACACAATCCTTTAGTAGCCGGTGACAATCGAATTGTAACAATTCCCACTGTAATTCTGATTTATAATTCCATTCACTTGTCTGGCCGAATTCACTGCCCATAAAAAGCAGTTTGGCGCCCGGATGGGTCCACATATACGTGTAAAGGAGCCGCAGGTTGGCAAATTTCTGCCATTCATCACCGGGCATTTTGTAAAGCATCGGGCTTTTGCCATGTACCACTTCATCATGACTCAGGGGCAGCATGAAGTTTTCATCATAGTAATACATCATGCTGAATGAAAACTTATTCTGATGGTGTTGCCGGAAAATGGGATCAAATTTGAAATAGTCCAGGGTATCGTGCATCCAGCCCATCATCCATTTCATGCCAAAACCCAATCCCCCTTCAAATGTTGGCTTGCTCACACCCGGCCAGTCTGTCGCTTCTTCAGCAATCGTCTGCACATCCGGGAAATCACGGAAGATGGTTTCATTCAGGTCTTTAATAAAAGCAATGGCTTCCAGGTTGCCATCTCCCCCGTATTCATTGGGCTCCCACTGCCCGTGTTTACGTGAATAATTCAATTTGAGCATGGAAGACACCGCATCTACCCGTATCCCGTCAATATGGAAAAGATCAAACCAGAAACGGGCACTGCTGATCAGAAAGGACTTCACTTCTCCCCTTTTGTAGTTGAATATATAACTGTTCCAGTCGGGATGAAACCCTTTCCGCATATCCGCATACTCATAAGTGTGAGTCCCGTCAAACATGAACAACCCATGTGCGTCATAGGGGAAATGTGAAGGCACCCAGTCCAGCAACACCCCGATCTCTGCCTGGTGAAGCGCATCAATCAACCGCATAAGTCCCTGCGGATCGCCGAAGCGGGATGTGGCTGCAAAGAAGCCGGTACACTGATAACCCCAGCTGCCATCGAACGGATGTTCCATTAATGGCATAAACTCCACATGGGTGAAGCCGGTTTCCTTCAGGTAAGGCACCAGCCGGTCGCGGATATCATCATAACTGTTATAGCGCTCCTCATCATTCTTGTCAGGGCGCATCCAGCTGGCCAGGTGCAGTTCATACACACTCCATGGCGCCTCCAGTGAATTGTGTTTTTTTCTTTTCTTCATCCACTCCTTATCCTCCCAGTCATAATGCATATCCCAGGTAATACTGGCGGTCTGTGGCCGCTTTTCCCAGAAATTTGCAAAGGGATCACCTTTATCCAGTTCTTTTTTTCCGAAACCTGTAATATGATACTTGTAAGCTTCTCCCAGTTTAAAACCAGGGATAAAACCTTCCCATACCCCGCTCTTGTCCCAACGGGGATAGAGCGCATATTCATGATTCTTCCAGTCATTGAAATTTCCTTTCACGGAAACAGCAGTGGCATTGGGTGCCCATACACAGAAATACATACCCCAGGTATTATTCACTTCTATGGAATGAGAACCGAATTTTTTATATAACTGATAGTTGGTGCCTTGCTGGTAATTCTGAATATCCTCATCAGTAAGTAAAGAGTAATTCCAAACCAGTAAACTGGTATCTACAAAATTCTCTTCTTCATATTTTTTACTATATGATGGAACCGGTTGCCTGGATTTATCTTTCAGCGAAGCAACAGATTTCTTTTTTCGGGCTTTATCAGCAGCAGTCGTATTCTTTTTAGCGCTCATATATTTCCGGTTATTCCGTGTTTTAACTTAAAATTACACGAACGGCATTGTATTAAACAGAATTTCATAGGAAATTAGCGGCCTGTAAAGCCTTAACCTGACCTAAACCAACCATAAGCCATGAAATTAAAGCTCATTTTGGGCCTTTTGCTTCTAACCGGAGCCCTTTCCACCTATGCCCAGTCTTCCACCATTAAAGGTCAGATAACGGATTCTGTTGACAAAAAGTCGGCAGCCAATGCGGTGGTCTCCCTCTTACGAAAATCTGATTCGATAATGGTTCGTTTTGCCAGGGCTGGACGTGAAGGTCAGTTTACACTGGAAAATATTAAACCCGGTTCCTATATCCTGCTGGCCACCCACCCATTTATGGGTGATTATTTTGATACCCTTCGCGTGGAGCCCGGAAGTACCAAGGACCTTGGCCGGGTGTATATGACCCCCAAAACAAAATTACTCGCGGAAGTTATACTCAAAACCGGATCGCCGATCCGTATTAAAGGAGATACCACGGTCTATACCGCTGATAGCTTTAAAGTAAGAGCAGGTGCCAATGTGGAAGAATTGTTACGGCGTTTACCCGGTATACAGGTGGACAAAGATGGAAAGATCACGGCTATGGGTGAACGGGTGAAAAAAGTACTGGTGGATGGAGAGGAATTTTTTGGCAGCGACCCTGGCATTGCCACCAAAAACCTGCGGGCAGATGCAGTAAAAGAAGTGGAAGTATTTGATAAAAAAAGTGACCAGGCTGAATTCACCGGCATTGATGATGGGGTAAAGGATAAGACGATCAACCTGAAAATGAAAACCAAGAAGGGATACTTCGGAAAAGTAGAAGCCGGAGGTGGACTGAAAGATAAATACAACAATTCGGCCATGTTTAATTCCTTCCAGAATAAGCGTAAACTCGCTGCTTATGGAATCATGAGCAATACCGGCCAGACCAACCTGGACTGGCAGGATGCCCAGAATTATGGCGGCAATGATAACATGAGTTCCGGCATGACAGATGATGGAGGCATGTGGATCAGTATGAGTGGAGACGGGGATGATAACTTCTGGGGAGGCCGGAATGGTATACCCAGGAATATAAACGGCGGTTTGCATTACAGCAATAAATTCGGGAAAGATGATAAACAGAGTTTTAACTCCGGATATAAGTACAGCCGGATCAATGCAGATGCGGTAAATTCCAGTTTCTCCCGCACATTTTTACCCGACAGCAGCTGGCTCAGCCGGAACAACAGCAGCAGCTATAATTCGAACAGCAAACATGCGCTGAACCTGACGATGGACTTCTTCCTCGATTCGGCGAATTCGCTGAAATGGACCACAAGGGTAAATAAAAAAAATACGGAAACAAGCAGTTCATCCTACAGTGAGATGCTGACGGAAGCGCTTGACAGTATCAATAACAGTCGCCGCGACAGCCGGTCAACCGGTGATAATAACAGTTTTAATACCACCCTGCTCTGGAAACATAAGTTTAAGAAACTAGCCCGGACCCTGTCCGTCAATACGGATCTTAATTTCAGTAATTCCAGCAATGACGGATTCCTTTATTCGCTGAATAAGTACTACACAAATGGACTGCATGACCGGACGGATACCATTGACCAGGAGCAGATCAGGGACAATACAGCCAAAGGCATCAGCACAAAAATTTCTTATACAGAACCGCTGGCCAAGGATTTTTATATGGAGCTAAGTCATACAATTGCCTGGAACAGCAACACCAGTGACCGGCAGACCTTTGAAAAATCCGGTAATGGTAAATATGAAGACGTGGTGGATACCTTGAGTAATTCCTTTGTATTTGACCGGCTGGTCAATACACCCGGTCTGAATTTCAGGGTCAATAAAAAGAAATACAATTATTCATTCGGGGCGGCGGCCGGCTTCAGTAATTTTAAACAGAAGAACAAAACCCTCAGCACCAATACCAATTACAACTTTGTCAATTTCTTTCCGCAGGCGATGTATCAGTATAAATTCAAACCCAATACCAGTCTCCGGTTAAACTATAATGGTTCCACCCAGGCCCCCAGCCTGGAACAATTGCAACCAGTAGCGGTGAATACGGATCCGCTGAATGTGTATATCGGCAACCCGGGATTAAAACAATCTTTCCGTCACAGTTTTGGCGCCGGATTCAACCTGTTTAATGTACTTAAAGAAAAAGGAATATGGACCAGTGTGAACTTTAGCATGACGGATAAAGCCTTTGTACAGTCCAGTACCATAGATGGCGATGGACGGAGAACCTATCAGACCGTAAATAGTGACGGACAATATTACCTGAATTTATACTCGGACTATAGTTTTAAGATTAAAAAAGTACGACTGGGTGCAGGACCTACCGCTAATTTGTCAAGGAATGTAGATTTTATCAATGGGACTAAAAACCTCACCACTACGCGTAATGCCGGTCTTCGTGTGAATGCAAGCATGAACAAGGAAAATAAATTTGATTTTGATTTTGGCCCCGAATTTACCTGGAATGTTTCCAAAGGAAGTATCAATACAGCCGCCAATGTAAAATACTGGCAACTGGAAGGCTGGGCAAGCGGACGGGTTTATCTTCCTAAGAAATTTGAAATACATACCGATGTCAATACGGAACTGCGTCAGAAAGACAAACGTTTTACCCAAAACAATAATTTCACCAAATGGAATATGGATATCACCAAACGCTTCTTTAAAGGGAATGACCTGGAAGTAAAATTCGGGGTGTATGATATCCTGAATCAGAACCGGGGATTCAACCGGAGTTTCAGCAGTTACAGTTTTACGGAATCCTATTACACCACCCTTCGTCGCTTCTGGTTGCTGACCCTTACCTGGAATATTTCTAAAAACGGAAAACCAGCCACTGGCTTCTAACTATTAAACGGATAACCATGAAAAAAATATTCAGTCTTTTCCTGCTGCTGGCCCTCACCCAGGTAAACGCCCAGCAATTCATCAGCAGCGGCACCATCGAATTTGAAATGAGAATGAACAACCATAAATCCATCGGGGAAGGTGTATGGGCGGACATGTTCCGGGATAAAATTCCCCAGTTTTCAACCTCCTGGTACAGTTTTACTTTTGACAATAACAAGTCGTTATATAAGTATGACCGGCAGGATGAAAAGACAAAGGTTCCCTTCTTCAATAATAACGTGGAAGAAGATGTATGGTATAGTGATTATGAAACCAGCACTTCCATCAAACGGAAATTTGTTTTTGACGACCATTACCTGCTCACGGATTCAATGGCACACATTGAGTGGAAACTGGTGCCGAATGAAACCCGGGAAATTGCCGGATTCAACTGCCGCAAAGCAGTAGGCATCCTGTTTGACAGTGTATATGTCTTTGCTTTTTATACCGACGAGATCCTGATATCCGGTGGTCCGATGGGACTAAATGGCTTACCCGGTATGATCCTCGGTATCACGATTCCGAGAATGTTCAGCAGCTGGATCGCCACTAAAGTGGATATTGTCAATGTCAATAAAAGCAGTATTACCCCGCCGTTGAAGGGCAAGAAGAAACAGGGAAAGGATCTGATCGAAAATGTGAAAAAAGCCACCAGTGACTGGGGGTCATGGGGACAACAGGCCGTCTGGAATATTTTCCTGTAATTTATTTCAGCAGCTCAAATACAAAACTCTCTTTCGGTTTGATTTCAAAACCGGTGATCGGAATAACATCGCCGGTAATTACATTTCTGAGCCGGGTAAAGCCGTTTGTTCGTTCTGAAAGGTAGTTCCAGTCCGGCCTGAAAGGTTGACCGCCGGTATGCGAAATAACCATCACGGTTTGATTTTTATCATAGCGAAAATAAGTATACACCCCATCTTTAGGCAGGTATTGCATCAGTTTGCCTGAACCAATAGCTTTCGCCGTTTTCCTGAAATTCGCCAGGGCCTTTATATAGACGTATGCCTCGTTTTCCTGTGCTGTACGTCCTGCAGCTGTAAATTTATTCACCGCATCGCCCGGCCAGCCACCCGGAAAATCGCGGCGCACTTCGGCATCGGTAGGGTTTTTAAAGTTCTTCATCAGAATTTCACTGCCATAATACAACTGGGGAATTCCTCTTTGTGTCAGCAGGAGATTTATGGCCATTTTATATTTTGAAAAATCCTCCCCGATCACCGAGTAGAAACGGTCAAGGTCATGGTTATCCAGGAAAATGCAGTTACGCATTGGATTTTTATAGAGCACATCCTGGGCCAGTACCTGGTAAAATTTATTAGCACCTTCATTCCAGCCATAGTTTTGATTCAGCAGATCATTGGTGGCAAAATAGAGCGGAAAATCGGTTACACCCTGACTGTTATGTTTAAACGGAACCGCGATATTATTCTCGCAGAAGTAAGCACTATTGGTTACACTCTGCACCCAGGCTTCACCGAATACCGTCACTTTGGGAAACTCACGGTACAAGGCTTCATTCACTTTATTCAGGAAGACGGGATCGCTGTAGAAATAGGTATCCACCCGCCAGCCATCAATGCCGAATTCTTCGGTGGCCCAGATCGCATGCTGGATCAGAAAATTGGATACAAAAGGATTACGCTGATTGATATCTGCCAGGAAAGGCGTAAACCAGCCATCAAGCGCCGTTTTATAATCAATGGCCGATGCGTAAGGATCCACCAATGGCTGATCTTTGTAGGAAGTATTGGTATAGGAAGGCCAGCGGTTCAACCAGCTGCTATCGGGCAGGTCGCGGATCAGGAAATGGTCTTTGCCCAGGTGGTTGTATACGGCATCCTGGATGATCTTCATTCCTTTTTTATGCGCCGCGCTGATCAGCGAATGATAGGCATTATTACCACCAAGCCGCTTATCTATCTGGTATTGATTGGTGAAAGCATACCCATGGTAAGTGGCTCGTGATGTTCCGCCTTCCATGGTCCGGGCCATATCATTTTCCACTACGGGTGTCATCCAGACAGCCGTCACACCTAGATCATGCAGATAATCCAGGTGATTCTCCACGCCTTGCAGGTCGCCGCCATGACGGTCAAAAGGATTGTTGTGATCATGTCCCTGGTCGCGCATATCCGCATAAAAATCATTGGACGGATCCCCATTGCTGAACCGGTCGGGCTTGATCAGGTAAACGAGATCTTTAGCATATACACCCTGTACACGTGATATGCCATTTTCTGCATTTCTTTTTTTTAACTGGTATTGCAGATGAGTGATTGTCCAGTCGTTTTTAAACCCGTGAATGGTAAATACCATTTTTCCGGGTTTTGTTTGTGGAGCGATATTGATAGTTATAAAAAGATAATGAGGGTTTTTTGCCACTTCGGTCTTTACAATTTTTACACCCGGATATTTCACCATCACTTCTGCATTTTTCTTAAAGGAAAAACTGTCCGAATGTACCATGATCTGGAGGGAAGGGTTCTTCATGCCCGTCCACCAATGGGCGGGATAAATATCCTGGGCACAGAGCGATACCTGCAGCAGCAGGAAGGCGATAACAGCAATATTTTTCATACAATTATTTGTCTTTAATACGTAAGGTAAACAGGGCTGCAACAATCATAGAAGCGCCACCAAGTACAATGGTAAGGATAGCATTTCCATCAAACAACCGGTGGTAAAAGAAACCAAGGAGTGTTGCCGCCAAAATCTGGGGAATCACAATGAAGAAATTAAAGATGCCCATATAAACCCCCATTTTATGGGAAGGAAGCGATTTGGTCAGCATGGCATAGGGCATAGCCAGGATACTGCACCAGGCCAGTCCGATGCCGGCCATACTGATGATCAGTAAGTATTTGTCTTTAAAAAAGTAAAAAGAGATCAATCCCAATCCACCGGCAATCAACGCAATCATATGGGTATGTGGCCGGGAAAACTTCTTTGCTAATACGGGTAACAGAAAGGCAAAGATGGCGGCAAAGCCGTT
>CAUJFR010000129.1 GCA_963169885.1 Bacteroidota bacterium | reverse complement strand
TTTCCGTGCCAATGCATTAAACCTGCTCGAACTACGTACCACCCGTTTTAAGTAAGAGCCTGATCCTCAGTAACGTGTATGTATATGCGTGGATTTACTAAGTAAAACACTTAATTTATTACCGTAAAAGCTTGCATAGTTTAAATGTGCATATTACTTTTGAAACATCCGGAATAGAAGGAGAGTGCATTTGGTATAAAAGTGATTACAACTGCCTTGTATTCGTCACTGACATTAAGAAGCTGATGTTTTCAATAGTGACAACTATAAATGAACTGTAAATATTGCAGGAATACAGGGTTATGGGAAATACAGTAAGTAAATCTGCAGGCTGGTTCTAACAGTATCGCGGTAGATGGCTTTGACAACTTTGCAAAAGGGAATTATATTGTGGCACTCAGGACGCCGGCAGTAGTCTATTCCAGGAAAGTAGTCGTACAATAAAAGAGAGGGGTTTCATTTGAACAAGAAGGGCTGTATCGCGGATACAGCCCTTTCTTTTTAAAATCAACGGTCTTTTCTTAGTTTATCTTTAAATACTTTCCGGAACTTTTCCAGCTTGGGTTGTATCACCACCCGGCAATAAGGGTTTGAATTACCATTTAATTCAAAATACTGCTGATGATAATCTTCAGCCGGATAAAATACATTGAAAGGAGTGATTTCCGTTACGATCGGGCGGTCAAATGCCCCGCTTTTATCCAAGGCTGCTTTATAGCTTTCAGCCTTTTCTTTTTGTTCATCGGTGTGGTAAAAAATACCACTCCGGTACTGAGTGCCCACATCGGCCCCCTGGCGGTTCAGGGTGGTGGGGTCATGGGTCTGCCAGAACACTTCCAGTAATTCATCAAAACTGATTTTTGTTGTGTCATACGTGATCTGCAGGCATTCAGCATGCCCGGTGTTACCATCACAGACTTCTTTGTATGTAGGGCTGATTGTTTCGCCACCAGTGTAACCGGATACGGCACTGATTACTCCATTCAGTTCTTCAAAAATGGCTTCTGTACACCAGAAGCAGCCATTGGCAAATGTAGCCACAGCAGTGGTGGCAGGTACGGGTGTGGAATTCATCATAGTTTGCTTTTCTTTTTTAGATGCTGTTGAGCCGGGTGTTTTCTGGGCGCAGGACACCAGGGTGACCAGTCCCGTCATCCAAACGGCCAGTATCGGCTTCATGTTGATTCGCTGTTTCAAGTGGTTAAATTTCGTGAATTATTGAATAGGTTGACGGAATACCCATTAACTTACGGACCAATCATTAAAACAGATGCTGCATGCGGATTGTTCTATTTCTTTTAACAATTATCCTTTTTTCAGCCTGTAAAAGCAAGACCATGACTTCTGAAAAAATCAGTACTGCTGCTTTCCGGCTCAAACCCGGCGAGGATCTCAGGGCCGGAATCGAGAAAATAGTCCGGGGAAAAGACATCCGTGCCGGCTGGGTAGCCACCAGCTCAGGCAGCCTGACAGATTATGCCATCCGCTTCGCCAATCAGCCCGGCGCATCCACCGGCAGCGGTCATTTTGAAATTGTCAGTCTCACAGGTACCGTGAGTGTAAATGGCTCCCACCTTCATCTCAGTATCAGCGACAGCACCGGCCGAACTATCGGCGGACATCTTTCACCCGGTTGTAAAATCTACACCACTGCCGAAATTGTTCTAATGTATTCCGATAAATATACGTTCACCCGCGAAAAGGACGGCTCCACCCCCTGGGAAGAACTCCAGGTTCGTACGAATGACTAAGGTCCGATGCTTCGGTTTATCGACTTAAACAAAAAGGCTCTTTGATTTTCAAAGAGCCTTTTTATTCGTAAAATTCTTTGGTAGTTTATTTAGGTTCCAGTGCTTTATTGATCAGGAATGCCAGGTTCGCGCGGTGTGCTTTTGTTTCTTCATTGGTGGAAACAGCTCCAGCAAGCTGGGTTTTCAGTTTCTTTAATGTGTTTAGTGCTGCGGCCCGTGCCACATCATCATATCCCGGATTTTTCGGATCAAGGATAAAGGCGGCTTGCTTAACAAAGGCTGTTTGCAGGTATTGACGGTACACATTTACATTGGTTCTCAGATCCGCATCAAAACAGGCTTTCGCCAGGTCATTCATTACATCGGCCACACTGTACTGATTGCCATACAGCCGGCTGTTGGTGATCCGCTGTACAGTCGCCGGATGCAGGATATGTGCAATAGCGGCTCCCTGCTGGTTCAACACCACTCCGGTAATCCGGTAATCATCCCCGGTGCTGCTCTGGTTAAATCCACGACGCTGGGGCTGCAGATAAGGGAGTACCTGGTTGTCGGCATCAAAAGCATTGGGCGCAAACACATATTTGCTGAGCAGTTCCATGGCTTTTTTCTGGGTGGCCAGCGGAACCGGTGTAAATGGTTTATTACCTGAACGCTGGTCAGGGGTACTTCGATCAACATAGATCCCGCCAATATATCGGCTGGCTGCGGCAATCATGCTGTTCCGTTGTCCCTGCAGCGCACCAAAGCGGGCGCGTAGTTCAGCAAAACTCTGGTTCGGCTTACTGTATTTCTGCACCAGTTTACTCATCAGGGAATTGACAAATTTCAGCCGGTCTTCCGCATAAGCAATGGCATCACTGCTAAGGTCATTCACATTCACCCGTGGATCCATGGCTTTACCCGGAGAACGCATATCATCACCATCGTTACCGAAGGCGAGTTGCGGTTCAGTACTACGGCTGAGGATAGCCCGTAATCCTGCCTCTTCTTCGGTGGCACTGAAAGGCGTATACCCATACTGAATGGCCCAGATATCATAGGGGCCGGCCAGGGTGGTATAATAATCGCCCTGTTTGGTTCTGTCACTGGCGATATTAATGGCGGGATAATCCATCACGGAACCAATCAGCCCCTGTTTACGTGTGATCTCTTTATTATGCAGATCTGCCATGGAAAGCATCTGGCTGGATTTCATATTATGATTGAGACCGAGTGTATGACCCATTTCATGCATGATCAGGTAATAGAGAAACTGCTTATGCATTTCTTTGATTTCTGTGGGTCCTGCTTCTGTAATATCGGCAACGGTCATGCCGGTCATCAGCTGAGCTTTCAGTTCCTGCGCCATATGGCAATTGGCAAAGTGCTGATGGTCCATACCCGGAATATTGAATACAGGAGCCTGCTGATTAACCGCAGGGCCGCCTACCAATTCATCAAAAATCGGGGTACTGCTCCCGCTGAACCATTCCACGGTAATATCCGCACCGAGGATTTGTCCGGTTTTGGGGTTTACAAAGCTGGGTCCGATAGCCCCGTAGGAGGCCTGGGCTGAAGAAACCCACCGGATCACATTGTACCGGATATCGGCAGGATCCCAATCCGCATCATCCGGCATGATCTTCATCTGCACGGCATTTTTAAATCCTGCTTTTTCAAAAGCAGCGTTCCATTTAAGTCCGGCTTCCACAATAGTCTGTCGATATTCTAACGGTGTCGTGTTTTCCACCCAATAGACAATCGGCTCCACGGGTTCACTGATGGCGGCTGAAGGATCTTTTTTCTCGAGGTGCCAGCGGTTGATCATATCCTTATACGGCACCGGGCTGATGCTGGTCTGATCCGTTACCTGTTGCATAAAATAACCTACCCGGGGATCATCCATCCTGGGTCTGAAATTATTCGATGGCATTTCAATCAGACTGTGTTGCATGCGAACCCGTACATACCGGGGATCGGTAATATCAGGACCACCGGAAACAAAAGCACCCGGATTGTCATAGGCCAGGTCCACCACTACATCGGTATTACCCGGGAAAGAACGGATCTGGTTGTATTTTGATTTCATGGGATTCAGTCCGCCAAGTGAAAAACTCAGCCCCATTGGCATGCCCGGAATATTAGCCGGACGGACGGCATCCATTTTCTCACTGATAAAAAAGCCATCGGCCTGAATCAGGTACCCGGCAGAATCTTCACCGGCTGTTTTTTCAGACAGGAAAACGGCTTCCGGTTTATCAACGTTTTTTGTCTTGCTCACCGGATTACTTTCATCATAGTAAAAGGATGTATTCACCCGGGAAAATTCCAGTTTATCAAAGGCTTTCTGCACTTTAAATACAAAAGTGACCCGGTGCATACTTTGATTCAGAAAAAACTGGGTAGGACCACTGATGGAAAAGCTTTGATAGATATATTCTTTCCCGAGTTGCGACTTTTTTACATAGAGCTGCGCACTTCCGGTAACGGTGTCCTGGTAGATCGTGAAAAGACCGTCGATCTTTTTACTGCTTTTAACCTTGTCGGATATACCGGAAGGTTTTTTGGCTTTGGATGAATCCGAAGGCGGAGCCGGTGGAGGGGGGGCTGACTGCTTGTTTTGTGCAACAGCAGACAGCATCGTACCTGTGGTAAGCAGGATCAACAGTGCTTTTCTATTCATAATTTGAGTTTTAATGTAAAAGGACTAACAAGAATAAGGGACTGAGAGAACATAAAAGTAAGGTTTTCCATGAGTGGAAACTTTAGAGGGGTGAGAGCGGCCGGGCAAGGATCGTTTTGAACCGGGTCAGCGATCCGGTTGTTAGTAGCGTACAATATGAGTTGAATATCCGAAATTTGCCACCCATTGAAGGTTCATTAAAATCATAGCATGCGGCTTTTCCCGGAATCGGCACAAGTACAGTTGGAATTTACAAAGGTCAGGGACCTGCTGGCCCTGTATTGCCAGAGTGATCATGCCCGGGCTAAAGCGCAGGAACTGCGGGTGCATACCCGGCGGGATTTTATTGAACTGGAGCTCCGGCAAACACATGAATTCCGGCAGCTGACCAACAACAGTATATATTTTCCGAATGAAGTAATCCTGAACCTCTCAAAAGAATTAAAACTGTTATCGATTCCAGGCGCCTTGCTGACCGGGGAGCAGTTTATTGCCATCCGCAAACTCTGTGAAAATACAGCAGCTATTTTCCGCTGGTTTGATAATGAACGACGCCTGGCATATCCGGGGCTGACCAAGGTTATTAATGATACCTATTATGAAAAAGTCATTGTGGAACTCATTGACGAAGTGTTGGATGAGTCAGGACAGGTCAAAGACAATGCATCTGATGATCTGCGGAATATCCGCATGAATCTGTACCGCAAAAGAAATGAACTCCGGAAAGTGTTTGAACGGATTGTCTCCAAACTAAATAAGCAGGGATACCTTGCTGAAATTGAAGAAAGTTTTATGAGCGGGAGACGGGTTGTAGCTGTTTTTGCGGAACAGAAAAGAACCGTGAAAGGGATTCTGCACGGAGAAAGTGATAGCCGGAAAACAGCCTTTGTGGAACCCGAAGAAACGATTGAACTCAATAATGCGGTACATGAACTGGAAAACGATGAGCGGAAAGAAGTGATCCGGTTGTTAAAGGAACTGACTGCGAAATTATCCGTTTATGCCGCATTGCTCAGCACCTACCACCGGGTAATGGGTGAATATGATTTTATAAAGGCTAAAGCCCGGCTCGCGGGAGATATGAACGGGGAATACCCGGTGATTATGGACAAGGCGGGTGTTCACCTGGTGGAAGCCCGTCATCCGTTATTGTACCTGTACAACCGTAAGCTGAATAAAGAAACCGTCCCCGTTTCAGTTACCCTTGAAGAATCCAGCCGGATCCTGGTGATCAGCGGTCCCAATGCCGGCGGTAAAACGGTGACCATGAAAACCATCGGGCTGTTGCAGCTGATGGTGCAGAGCGGTTTGCTGGTACCGGTACATCCTTCTTCGCGGTTTGGCATCTTCAAACAACTGATGATCCATATCGGGGATACCCAGAGCATCGAGTTTGAGCTGAGTACGTACAGCAGTCACCTGCTGCATATGAAAGATTTTATCACACATGCTAATGGGCGGACATTATTTTTTATCGACGAGTTGGGAAGCGGTACCGATCCGAACCTTGGGGGGGCTTTTGCGGAAGTGATTCTGCAGGAACTGGTTAAAAAGCATGCGATCGGGGTGGTGACCACCCACTACCTCAACCTGAAAGTGATGGCCGGTAAAACACCGGGAATAATGAATGGCGCCATGAGTTTTGATGAGAAAAACCTGCAGCCTTTATATAAGCTGGTATTGGGTAAGCCGGGCAGTTCCTATACATTTTCCATTGCGGAACGGATCGGGATGGATAAGCAACTGATCAACCGGGCCCGTCAGCTGGTGGATGAAGATCAATACCGGCTGGATAAACTGCTGAACCGGACAGAGCAGGACCTGCAGCAATTGCAAAAAAAGGAAAAGCAGCTGAGTCATACCCTGAAAGAAAATGAACAGATCCGGAAAGAAATGCAACTGGTATTGGAAAAGGAAAAGCATCGCCAGCAAGTGGAATTGCTGAAAGAACAGAACCGGGTGGCTGAAGAGAAGATCGCCTATATGAAGGATATGGAGCGGAAGCTGAAGCAGATTATGGTGGAATGGCGGAGAGCGGACAATAAACAGAAAGTGATCAAACAAATGGAGGCCCTTCTGTTTAAGAAAGATGAGAAGAAAGTGGTTGGTAAAATGCAGAAGAAAATCGATGAAAAATTTAAAGAAGTGGGAGGGGAGATCCGGGTTGGGGATAAGGTGAAAATGAAGAAGAATCACCAGGTGGGACAAGTGATTGAATTAAGGGGTAAAAAAGCCATCGTAAAAATCGGAATGCTGCCCATTCAGACTGATCTTGCCGGACTGGTGGTCGTGAAAGAAAAAGTAGCAGATCCCCCTGCAGATACGAAATAAAAAAAACGAAGCCTTACGGGGCTTCGTTGCTATTTAATGAGCAGGTAAGTCAGCTGTTGATGTAACTGTGTAACTGGTTAATGGTTTCTTTCTGGGCCAGTATTGTTTCTTTCACCACATCAGTCATCGATATAATTCCGGTTAATTTTCCGTTGTCAAACACAGGCATATAGCGGATATTCTGTCCCGACATCAGTTCCATACAATGATCAATGCTGTCGGACGGTTTGATATGGGGTAAGTCAGTGGACATGATTTCTTCCACTCTTGTTTCATTGGAATGTTTTCCTTTGAGAATCACTTTGCGGGAATAATCGCGTTCAGTAACTATACCCAGGTACTGGTCACCCTGCATTACCACCAATGAGCCGATATTTTTAATGGCCATGATGCCAAGGGCTTCAATTACAGAGGTATCCGGGGCAACGGTTACCGGTTTAAAGTTTTTTCTGTTTAATACAGTCGCAACATTAATCATATGGCGTATGTTTCTGATGCAAAAGTTACAAAATAAACAGGTTTATACAAAATCATTTTTAAAATGACCGTAAAATTACAGGTCCGTTATACAGCTAAGTAGTTGTGCTCACTTAATATGTTGTAACATTGCGGTTGTAAACACCACGGTCCGGATGGAGCAGAAACCCACAACCATAAAAGAAATTGCGAAACGACTGAATGTCTCGGTTTCGACCGTTTCCAGGGCGCTTCATAATCACTCGAGTATCGGTTTGCGGACTAAAATGCAGGTACAACAGCTGGCGGCGGAATTAAATTATGAACCTAACCAGGCTGCCATTTCATTTAAGCAAGGGAAGACCATGACCCTGGGCGTAATTCTGCCCAACCTGCAGGAAGAGTTTTTTTCACTGGCTATTAATGGAATAGAAGATATTGCCGGCCGGAATAACTACACCGTATTGATAGGTCAGTCAAGGGATAATACAGACCGGGAAGCCAGGATTGTGGATACCATGCGCCGGCACCGGGTGGATGGCCTGGTAGTATCCTTAGCAAAAACCACCAAAAATTTTGACCATTTCACCCAGTTGGAAAAATATAATATACCGGTTGTTTTCTTTGACCGGATTCCGGATCTTCCGGATATGTATTCGGTTTCCTGCAATCTGCAAAGCAGTTCAATTGAATTAGTGGATTGGCTGACAGGGCAAGGTCACCGGAAAATAGGTTTTATTAAGGGACCTGATACATTGTTGCCCTCCCGCGAGCGGTTACTCGGCTACCAGCAGGGCCTTAAGAAGCACGGCATAAAACCGGAATCTTCTTATGTGGTTTCTACCGATCTGAGTGCCACAAAAACGGCGGATGCGATACATAAGCTACTGGCATTACGGAACCGCCCGACGGCGGTCATCACCTTTAATGATTATGTGGCACTTGATGCCATGAAATATGTAAAGAGCCTTGGGCTGAAAATTAATAAGGACATTGACTTTGTGAGTTTTGCCAACCTGCCGGTAACCAGTTACCTGGATCATCCACCTGCCGCCTCGGTTGAACAGTTCCCGTACCAACAGGCTGAAAAAGCGACAGAAGTATTGTTACAGCTTATTAATAAGCAGGAACCGCCTGTAGCGGTGCGCCGGATAGTGATGGAAGGACGTCTTGTTATAAATAAAAAGCAGCAGGCATAGCATACGCATCCGTTGACTTTAACCTGCTTTGGTTATCTTTGTCAGCTAAATGTATAATTAAGAAGATATGAAAAAACAGGTAATCGCGATCCTGCTGACAGCAGGTCTTTTCGTAACTCAGGCACAGGGTCAGCAATTTGAGCAGGACCCGAATGTGATACAGGGAAAAGCGGCCATGGGAAAACGGGTGTTTAAGACGGAGAATCCGGCAGCAGATAAAACCGAAAATTTTGATGTTAAAAGTATCGGGGTGGTGTCTTTTGCCGCATCCAATACAGCAGATGGAAGTGCAAACAGTTATAAGCACTCCCTCCGCATTACGATGAGCCTGGTGATGGCTGATCCTAAAGCCGGCAATTACCAGTTGGTATTTTATTCCGATGGCGAGCAAGTGCCATTGGCTGTGGCCAGGGAAGCAGGGATGGTGAGTATTTTTTATCCGGCAGCTGTATATACTGATATAAAAGAAAAACTCGAACAGGCACTTCAGGCCCGTAAAAAAGTAACGATTAAAGTGACCGAGAGGACCACCGGTTTCCGGGAAGGGGTACTTTCTTTCTGAAAATAGATTTAATATTTAAACTGCCGGATCAGCCATGGTCCGGCTTTTTTATTTCTGCATGATCAATTTACAAAACAGCTCTCTTTAGCCCCAGCGGGGTGGTTGTTATTTTCTGTCGATTAATTGCCTGCAGATTTCAGATGATTGGAAGAAGCAATTCACAAAACAGCTCTCTTTAGCCCCAGCGGGGCGAAATGTAAACGTATTCAGAAGTTAAAGCCGCAGGGCAATAGCCCCGTGCGGATATATTCGCCCAAGCCCCCAAACAATTCTTACTGAGCAGGTAAATTCAACAAAAAGCCCTCCGTAGCAAAAGCTTCGAAGGGCGAATCCCTCCTTCGCTAAAGCTACGGAGGGCGAAGGCGGAGAGAGAGGGATTCGAACCCCCGGACCTGTTACAGTCAACGGTTTTCAAGACCGCCGCATTAGACCGCTCTGCCATCTCTCCGGGTGCAAAATAAACGGCTTGCAGTTTATCTTCCAAAAATTATTCGCTATTCAAGTAATTTTGTTTCAAATCATTACAATTGAAGCACCTCAGCGCCCTCAATAAGTATTTCTGGAAATACCG
>CAUJFR010000128.1 GCA_963169885.1 Bacteroidota bacterium | reverse complement strand
ACCCATGAAGAGATCGCTAAAGCGATGGACCTTCCGCTGGGCACAGTAAAAACAAGAATACGGGCGGCATTAATACATTTAAGAACTTTACTACAATAAGTATTGAATATACAGGAATACATATCAGGCGGCATTATTGAAAGCTACGTACTCGGACTGGCCAGTCCGGAGGAACGGGCGGAGTTTGAGCAATACTGTTCCCAATACCCCGAACTGGTGGAAGCCCGTATTGCCTTTGAAATATCCCTGGAACAGCAAGCCCAGTCCGGAACCACCAAGCCGCCGGCATTTATTAAAGAAAACATCCTGCAAGAGATCAGCAAAGGCGCAAAAGTCATTCCCTTTAAACCGGTTTATGGCAGATCGGCCAACCTATGGAAGTATACCGCAGCTGCCGCCGTTTTGTTGCTGGCCGGAAGTATTACCTGGAATATCAGCCAGATGAACCAGAACACAACACTATCGTCCAACCTGGACAAAGCCAATGAAAATATTATGGGGCTGGTGGCAGAAATCGGAAAACTGCAGCAGAACCCCAATATTAAAATGGCTTCACTCAAAGGAATGGATGCTTCGCCTCAGTCCTTTGCCACCGTTTACTGGGATACCGCCTCTCATGATGTATTCCTGCTGGCAAATAATCTGCCGGCCCCGCCAACGGATAAACAATACCAGCTCTGGGCCTTACTCGATGGCAAGCCTGTTGATCTGGGTATGATGGAATACAATATCCGTCAGAAAAAACTACTCGTCCGGATGAAAAATGTGGGCAATGCTCAGGCATTTGCCATTACCCTTGAAAAAATGGATCGTCCTGATCCTTCAAAACCCGGTGGCGACATGTATGTCATGGGTAAACTCTGATTGCTTTACCAATCTTTCCCCTGTTCCTTTACGTATATAACCAGGCAGTTATTGCTATAGTCATGTTGGTTCTATAGTTGGTTAAGAACAGGGGGCTCTTCAGGGCTCCCTGTTTATGTTTAAAGCTGTCAAAAACTCGCTAATATTGCCGAAATAAGTTAAACGATGCGGATTCGCTTTCTCCTGCCGGGTATTTTATGGTTTATCCTTTGTACGATTCTTTTCACACTCCCGGGTTCCTCCTTTCCGAAAGAAGACTGGCTGGATAAGATCTGGTTTGATAAATGGGTACATATCGGATTGATCGGTTTACTGGTGCTCAGCTGGTGCTGGGGTATGCAAAAAAAAGTGGCCGATAAACAAAAACTGGCCAATATTTTCCGTTGGATCTTATTCCTGGCAATTGCTTATGGTGTAGGAATGGAGTTTGTACAAAAACACCTGGTGGCCAATCGCTCCTTTGATGGAGGGGATATTATTGCGGATTCGGCCGGAGCGATTATTGGCTACCTGTACAGCAGCAGGGTATATATAAAAAAATAGACCCCTGTGGAAACAGGGGTCGCAACCAAAACTAACTGCTTATGAGAAAATTGACTGTCTTTATAATGAGTTCTGAATTTCTATATCTATAACGCAAATGTACTGCCTGTAGTATGAATGTTGCTGTTAATGAAAGTTTAAAAGAACACAATCCGTAAAATCACTTCAGCTCCGCAACGTACATTTTCCAGGTTCCTCTTCACTAATACGATGCAATCACCTTACTTATTGCATAAACAACAAAAAACACTTGTTAGTTTATAACGGAATCTTCTTTCAAATAACCTGACAATCAGCTGACAAAGAACAGACATTCACTTGCTGACTATTCTAAAGTAAATTTCGTGCCAAATTGGGCCAAAAAAAAAGCTATCCGGTTAAGAATAGCTTAATTCTGTAAGGAGTTCCGCTTATTTCGATAAGAAACCTTTGATCATATCCATTAATCCGCCGCCGCCAGTATCGCCGGAAGGCTGGAAATTATCCTGGGCTTTGCGTGTGAAATTGCCGATAAGGTCCTGTAAGTCAAATCCTCCGCCATTACCACCCGAAGCAGAACCGCCACCGGTAAACTGACTCAGGATATCCTGTAACTGGGAGCCGCCTCCATTTCCTCCTGTAAGGGAACCAATAAGTCCATCGAGCGTAAACCCGGGATTTGCCGGATTATTGGTCTCGGTGATCATTCCGTTCAGCACATTGGGAATAAGATTATTAGCAACAGAACTCGCCGACGCGGGTGTCATATTATATTTACCCACCAGTTTGCTGATAAAATGCCCCACCATCATGGTGACCATCGGATTTTTTAATAATCCGGAAACACCCGATCCTCCGGAACTGCCGCCCCCCTTAAAAAGGTCCATAATATTCTCCAGTCCGCCGCCGGCAAGTACATTCTGAAAACCACTGGTGATGGTTTTGGTGGCATCGGTCAGTACTTCACTGTTTTGTTCATTCGGTATTTCAGGATTTTCCACTACAGTGTCCTTTCCGAAATTCTTTACTAGGTCCATTAATTGTTCAAGCATAAAATATAGGTGTTCGTTGTTAGGTGTTCGTTGTTAGGTGTCGGATGTCAGTTGCCAGATGTCAGTTGCCAGATGTCAGGAAACAGCCCCTCCTGAGAGAGATATCTTGATCCGTGTAAATCTGTGTCATCCGTGGCCCTGTATTTTTTCGTGCACTTTAGTGCACATTCGTGGCTACCTTTTTTGCCGAAGGCAAATCCTTTTGTGTTCTTTTTGGCCACATCCTTTGCCGCAGGCAATGCTTCCCGGAGCTTCTTAATTCTGTTTCGTCAGTTTCTCCGAATTCTCCGCAAACTGCAAAGCCCCGATGAGCTCCTGGATATCGCCATTGAGCACGGCATCCAGGTTATATAAAGTTAGCCCAATCCGGTGATCGGTTACACGTCCCTGTGGAAAATTATAAGTCCGGATTTTGGCACTCCGGTCTCCGGTGCTCACAAGGCTCTTCCGGTGACGGGCAATTTCATCTTCCTGTTTGCGAACCTGTTCTTCATATAATTTCGTACGCATCATCCCCATGGCCTTCTCCCGGTTGCCCAGCTGGGAACGTTCGGTCTGGCAGATTACCACCGTACCCGTGGGAATATGCGTGAGCATCACCTTGGTCTCCACTTTATTTACATTCTG
>CAUJFR010000127.1 GCA_963169885.1 Bacteroidota bacterium | reverse complement strand
GTCGGATAAAATAGTGTTCACATAGGTCTGGCTATTATTGACGAGCTCCGGCGCCATCAGTCGTGTAGCCGTTATGGTCGAACCCTGATTTTTCAGGAAGTCCTTCATTTCCGTTGCGGTCCACACACAGCCTTCATAGCTGGGTTCCCAATCCGGTTCATTCTGAACGGAAACAGCATATAATGGCGCCCCATTGGTCTGCATATAGAGGGCAAAATCATTCAGGTATTTCGCATAGGCCGCGGCACTATCGGGTATCAGCTTTCCGCCCACAATATTGTTATTGGTTTTCATCCGGGCAGGCGGACTCCAGGGTGAAGCAAACACCCGAGCCCCCCGTAGAATGGCCGCTTTGGCATAATTCAGTTCGGTAGCCCTCCAGGCATCATCTGAAGCGATCCGGATACGCAGCAGGTTCAGTCCCACCTGGTCCGCTCCTGTACCAAAAAGGCGATCAAACTCCTCAGAGGTCACCGCCGTGGTATTGGGTGGATTGAACACGGTGGCACATCCAAATCCCTGTATCAACTGGTTGGCCTGGTTAACATAAACCGTGGTCGCAGCATCCACCGTGGTAATATTATTGTCGCCGTCATTACCTTTATTCTTTTTACAGGACAACAGGAACAGCCCTGCCAGAGTCATGGCCATCAGGCCTGCGCTATATGTTGAAAATAATCTTGCGTTCATAAATATTTTTATTAAATCACTGTTCGATCTGACTTTTGATTCATTTACTCACCAACTCCACCACTGTACTTTTCAAACCCGGTGATGTTATGTTCACCTTTATTTTTCCGGGGGTCCCTTTCCGGGTCCTGATTATAACTAAAGCCAGACCGGCATAGGCATTTCTTTCCTTCGAGACAAAAGAAACCAGGCTGGCGGGATCTCCATTATCGGTTGCCGCTATATCTGCAGGTCCTTCCACACTGAAACGGATAGTATTCGTTGCATCCGGCACCAGACGGCCGGCGCTATCTGTCACTTTAATGGTAATAAATGAAAGATCACTTCCATCAGCTTGTAATTGCCAGCGGTCAGTCTGCGGTTGTAATTTGGCGGCCTTACCTGTGGTACTAACTTCATCTGTTGCCCAGCGCTTGCCGTTCTTAAATACGATTACTTTAAGTACACCGGCTTCATATTTCACTTCATCCCAGCGCAAACGGTATTCATAAGCCCCTTTCTTCTTTTTCCCAAGGGAGCGGCCATTCAGAAACAACTCCCCTTCATCACCCGAAGTAAATACATGTACGGGGGTAAGGGCTCCGATACGATCAGGCCAGTTCCAATGCGGCAGGATATGAGCCATAGGAAATTGCGGCCGCCAGCGCGACTGGTATAAATAGTAACGATCTTTTTTAAAACCTGCCAGGTCAATGATGCCTGAATAGGAACTACGTGCCGAATAGTATGGCGTAGGTTCCCCGAGATAATCCCATCCTGACCAAACAAATTCGCCTGCCACAAAAGGATGCTTATCCTGTGAGCCAAACACTTTATCCGGGGATGCCCCGAATTGAGCGGTATAGAGTTCGTAAGCGCTTACCTGTTTATGCACCGGATCACCACCGGTACTGTCACTGACCGGCGCACTGATTCCGGGTGTTACCGGAAAAATATAGGACCCCCGGGTACTGAGTGCGGAAGCCGTCTCGCTGCTCAGGATCAGTTTTTCGGGAAATTTGTTTTTGAAAGCCGGATATAAAGGCGTGGTACGTATACCACGGAGATGCGCATACGCTGGTGCATCCCGAATTCCCTCGCCCTGGTAATTGAGGTTGATGATATCCATCACAGCCGGAAAAGGCATATCCGGTTTGGCATAATTCATAGAGGCCGTAGCAGGTCGGGTAGGATCTTCCTCTTTTACGATCGCATATAATTTACGGGCCAGCAGTGCCCCGGTATCCGCAGTATACTGCTCTCCTACTTCATTGCCAAAACTCCAGGCGATCACTGAGGGATGGTTACGGTCGCGGCGGATAAAACTCCGGGTATCGGCTTCATACCAATCGGGGAAGATCAGGTGAAAATCGAGCGGTGTCTTCTTCCGCTCCCAGCAGTCAAATACTTCATCGATCACGAGGAAACCCATCCGGTCAGTCAGGTCCAGTAACTCTGGTGCGGGTGGATTATGGGAGAGGCGGATCGCATTGCAACCCATTCCGGCAAGCAGTTCGAGTTGTCTTTCGGCTGCCCTTGTATTAAAAGCTGCACCGAGTGCTCCCAAATCATGGTGTTGATTGACACCTTGTATGCGAATGGGCTTCCCATTCACCAATACACCTTTCAACGGATCAAACTGTACATCACGTACACCGAACCTTGTTTCATACCGGTCCACTTCCTTGCCATTGACCAGAAGACGGGTAACGGCCACATACATTTTTTGTTGATTTACAGGAATTGGTTCCCATAAAAGGGGGTTACGGATCACCACGGTTCCGTTCCATAGGCTCTTTTCACCTGCGGAAAGCGTAATGGATGCAGCCGGTAAAGAAGCGGCTTTTTTGCCGGCTTTATTTAATAGCGGATCGAGGACAAAAAGATCTGTCCGGATATCAGATCGTTGTGTTGTGCCGGATGTATTCTCGATTTCTAACTGCAGGTCCAGTGTAGCCGCCGTTGCAGATACATTGCGACTGCTGATGAAACTGCCCCATTGGGCCACATGCAGGGATTGCACTTTGGTCAGCCATACATTGCGGTAAAGACCGGCACCGGGATACCAGCGTGCTGAATGGGCCGGATTATCCAGCCGGATGGCCAGCTGATTATTGCCACCCGCAATGATATAAGGTGTCAGGTCTATGCGAAATGAGTTATAACCATATGGCCAGCCACCGGCCAGGTGGCCATTGATCCATACCATGGCATACGACATGGCGCCGTCGATATCCAGGTAAATATTTTTTTGTTTGTCGGTCACTGGTATATCCAGTTTACGACGATACCAGGCCACACCCTGAACAGGTAAACGGCCCATACCACCACCAATAATAGCGTTGGCTGATTCATAAAACGGACCTTGAATGGCCCAGTCGTGCGGTAAGGTGACTGCCTGCCAATCCGCATCATTGAAGGCCGTTTGTACAAAGGGAAAATCAATTCCCGGATCGCCCGCAGGACGAAGATGATGCCTGGCAGGATCCTTAATAAAATTATTGGCGGCAGGCAGTATCCATCTTTTCAGGACACTGTCACCGGCAGCGAGTACAATGGCTTCGGTAGGACGGGCATCCGCAACTATATTATCATTCCGGTCATTCACGACCGGGCGAATATCATAAGTAAGATTGTCCGGTGTACCTGTGTAGCGCATGAATCGCCACCCTTCATTCAGGGAGATACGGGACCGGCTGCCGGCGGGAAGTTGTGCCTGAAGGCCTTCGGCCAGCAGGAAAAAAAGGGGCAGTAACAGCCCGCTTTTGAGGGGAATGTGGAATTGCAGCATAACCGGAGCGAATATTGATGATCGGAATATCAGTAACCGGATAAGTCCATAATACGGATGCTGAATCTGACGAATTAAAAAAAGGGAGGGATGAGTACACCCCTCCCTTGTGATTGCTTATGCTTAAAACGAAAGAACTGCCTTTGATCAATAACCGGGGTTCTGTTCAAGTACCGCTCCCCTGTTTCGTTCAATTTCGGATTGAGGGATCGGCCAAAGGTTATACTTGGTCTGTGCTGCACTGGCATAGAACGGATTGCATTTAACAACGCGATCATACCATTTATTGAGGCGCATCAGCGTAAACATTCGTTTTTCCTCTACCCCTAATTCACGGATTCTTTCATCCAGGATATAGTCAATTGTAACATTAGCCGGAGCCACTGCAGATGCACCGGAACGGGCCCTCACTACATTGATATCATTGGCGGCTAATGTAGGATTGCTGGCTCCCAGATAGGCTTCAGCACGTAACAGATAGGTTTCAGCAAGACGAATCAAATATTGATCCTGATACGTAAATCCGGCACCCCCTTTCAGCGCCTGGGGGTAAGCACCTGAGTACAGGTTGGAAGGGTGTCCACCGGGTTCTGTACACTTGGTGGAATATGGATAAAATGCACGACTGGGCACACCTGAAGTCAGCGTAACACCACTGGTTCCCTTGGTATTCGGTGGCAGGTTATGAAAATCAATATCCACATTAAAAAACGGACTGGAAGGATTGGACCCTTTAAATCTCCGGACAAAATTATGGTTGGCATTCCGGATGTCATTTACCGGATCACCAGCATATACACTGTCAATAAAATATTTGGAAGGAGCCCAAAAGCCAACGCCTCTGCCTCCGGTATAGTCACTGGTCGGCCATCTGAATGCCGCCACATTATTAACCGTCAGATCACGTATAAGCGGAGCATGGACCCTTTCGAGGGAGAAGCCATCACCACTGGCAAAACTGGTAGTTGAAATGGCTGCTCCACCGGGAACATCCGTCTCGATCTGAATCACCCAGATTGATTCTGTATTGCCAGAACCGTTTTTCCGGTTCTGGTTATTTTTACGGAATAAATCCCAATA
>CAUJFR010000126.1 GCA_963169885.1 Bacteroidota bacterium | reverse complement strand
TTTCGTGGCCACCCAATTTGCCGCAGGCAAATACCGCCGGAGGCAACCAAGAAAAAACCCCGCTGGGAAGCGGGGCATAAAGTTTAGGGGACACAGAACTTTTGGTTTTCATAGATCCGGATAAAACGGACTTGGACATAGGACTTAACTGGTTTTCATTGGATAGGTCTGGACATTGTTTCTGGACGGTTTTTTCAAATTGGATCTGGACTTTTTGTTTGGTTTTTCAAAGGGTTGGATTTACATCCTTTGTTCTTAATTGCACCATGAAGCTACGGCTGACTATTACTCAAACAAAATATTATAGCATCAAATATTACAAATTCGGTGATGAACATTAGTGTGGCTAAACAGATACTCTTACTTTAACTATCAGGCAGTTAGCTGTTCGTAAATTCACACGTAAATCAACGTCGTAGGATCACTTATACTTTGTAGAACGACAACTACAATAGCAAGTACGAAGTAAGAAGTACGAAGTACGAGAAGCATTTCGTAAAGCGAGAATCAGTACGTTTATTAAGATAAATATTCTAAGGAGGTGCTGTTACTAACAACTAACAGCTAACAACGAACACCTTTTTTAAATATATGTTTTCTGCTGCGCTCGAAATAGCAGTTACAGTTCATTATTTAAATATATCGCCACAGAATGGGCTGTTGACTCCCGACTACTAACTCCCGACTACTAACTAATTTTAATCTCCTCCTCCGCATCCACCACTGCAACCCCCTCCATCTCCGCCGCTATCTCCACCGCCATCACTGCTGCTGTCGCTGCCGAAATCTCCACTGGCGCCACCGCCACCAAAATCGCCATCGCCAAAACCCGTAAACTCCGGGTAAGAAGTAGCGGGTTCCGATTCAAAGTGATTGTATAAAGGGGTGCTGTCGTACGTACTGCCACTATCCCCCAGAGTTTCTTTTTTCTTAGAAGTAAATCCATTTTGTTTTACCTGCTCCTGATCAAACTTCGTATTACCCCATATATCCACGGGAGGATCAAGGTCAAATTCTTTTTTATACAGGGCGATTGTATCGAGGTACTGGGCGCTGAAGCGACCCGTCTGGTCTTCCATCGGCACCAGTTCGGGGAAGTGATCAAACGGCTGATGAATCACCTGGTCACAGAATTCCCGGTAGGCCTTGCTGAAGAGAAGATGTTCATGCCATACCACATCTATGATTTTTGAGGGCGTTACATGGAAATCACTAACCAGTCCCAGGTAAATGAATTTCTTGTATTCATTCAATGCCCTCAGGGCGAAACCGGTTTTCCAGCCATGCTTACGGGCAATCTTATGCGCAAATGCATGATAGGATGGGTTGGCATTGCCAAATTTTGCCGCAATTCGGTCAAAGAGACCCGGTTGCACTACATGGTCAAAGTAGTATGTCCGGAGCTGCAGCCATAGTTCTTTTTTATCCATTGTTGAAGTTGTCTTTAAAATTAAGACGGGAACCTGTATCGTAATTTCATCCCATATTAATTAATTTTTACCAGATTAGAGGCTGAAAATCTGATTCTTGTATTTGTTTGAACGATTAGTGGCTCCGGGAGGTTTTCAGGTTACTTACTGAGCATTATCAGTCGACAGTCAAACTCAGGTCATAACCATACAGGCAGGTCTTTTTATCCTTTGCAGGATGAAAAAGTTCTTCGCCCCCACCCGTATTTTCATTGTCCTCTTTCTTTTATGTGCCGGTTGTGCACAGGCTCAGCAAAAAATCAGTTTTGACCTGGCCGCCATCCGTCAGACCTTTCATAAAGTAAACGGACTCAATCTCAGTACTTTTTACCATTTCAATGAGAAGTTGGCCGCCGGGGTGGAAATGAATCGTTTTTTCCCGGTCGTCCATAAAGAGGCTGAACTCTCTGCCTGGGATTTTGACTTCAATGCCCATTACCTGCTGAACCTTCATCACCATTTCTATTTTTACCCGATCGCCGGTTTCAGCCATACTTTTTCCAAAGAAATATCTACGGAACCAATGGGAGAGGCACTTTATGACCGTTTTTGGTCACTGAATGCCGGGGCCGGTGTGGTGTGGCAGAAAGGCAAATGGGGGCTGCATACTGAGTTTCTGTACACCTGGGGGCATTTTAACCAGGAGTTTCTGCTGGCCGGGCTCAATTATGAAATTGAACTGGGCCGCCACCACAAGCAGCATAAGGAACATTGATAAGGGTACAACAGCGCATACAGAAATACACAGGGTGATTTCATTTTCTAAATAATAGTATTATTTTCATAGGATAAACCTCCTGTAAAAATCATACTATGTCTCAGCAATCAACCGGCTCAACCCCCGAATCACGTAAACCCAATGATCAGATCATTTCTTATTATACCCTGCGGATCCTGATTGGGGCCACCGGTATCCTGCTTCCGTTCCTGGTAGTGCTCGGCAAATGGATTTCAAATGGTACGCCCGCGCTTGAATTTTCCATTAGTGATTACTATGACAATGGTGCAGGTGGTGATATCCTGGTAGGCGTACTTTTTGTGCTGGGCTTCTTCCTGTTATCCTATAAGGGACCCGAAAGGATTGATAACCGCGCGGCCGATGTGGGCTGTGTGGCGGCACTGGGCGTAGCCTTGTTCCCAACCACTTATTGCGGTGATTGCTGGGTACATTACCTGCATTTTGTATTTGCCCTGACCCTGTTTTCTGTATTTATCTTTTTCTCCCTGGTACTATTCAGGAAAACGGATCCGAAAAAGAAAATGTCTCCTGAAAAGAAGAACCGGAACAAAATTTACCTGGTTTGTGGGATCATTATGATCGTATGCATCCTGGCGATTGCCTTCAGTCTGCTGGTACTTAAACAGACCATCAGTGAGAAGTACAGCCTGGTGTACTGGTTTGAATCCATTGCCCTGGCTTCCTTTGGTTTTTCCTGGATTACCAAGTCTGAAACACTTTTTCTGAAAGATCATTAATATTATTCAGCTGGCTTTGATCTTCAGGTCCAGTCGTTGAAGTAACTGATCGCTTCCCTGGCCTTGCCGATATACATTCCGCCAAAGAGCACCGCATGTACCAGCAGCGGCCATGCCTCTGTCAGTTTCAACCGTTTCTGCCATCCCGGCTCAAGCGGGTATATCTCGTGATAGGCTTCATAGAAACGGGTATCAAATCCACCAAAGAGTTGTGTCATACCGAGATCCATTTCGCGGTGACCATAGTATACAGCCGGGTCAAAAAAAATGGGCCCGCCTTCGGGAGTAACGCTGTAATTGCCACTCCAGAGATCGCCATGAAGAAGGGCCGGGTGTTCCACCGGGAACAGGGTATCCAGTTGATTACAGAAATGACCGGCGGCATTGATATCCGAACGACTGAAGAGTTGTTTGTTAAAAAGTAGCTCTACCAGGGGCATAATCCGGCATTCAGTATAAAAATCACTCCAGGAGCCATGCCTTTTATTGGATTGTTTAAGGCGGCCGATATAGTTATCCGTGGTCCAGCCAAAGTATTCCTGTGGCTGCTGATGCAACAGGGCTAATTGCTGACCAAAGCTGTCCCAGAAATTTTTTGCAGGCTTCCCCTTTTCTATCCACTCCAGCAACAAGTACTGCTGTTCCCCGGCTATACCGGTTTTTATGATTTCCGGGACAGCCACCGTTTTGCTTTTATTCAAACTGCTGAGTCCTGCAGTTTCTTTGAGAAACATATCGGGATAGATCGCTGCCTGGTTCACTTTCAGAAAGTATTTTCCGGAGCGGGTATACAGGCAGTAGGCACTGTTTATATCCCCTCCATTCACCTGTTCAGTTCTTTGAACCGGTAAACCACAGTCATCAATAATCGCCTGTAAAGACAAGGGAATGGATGCATTCATAGTATTGAAATTAGGGAATCGGGACGGAACCCGCTCCTGATCAGGGTCCGGGAAAATCAGGAGTTTTGGATAATTAAGTAATAGAGCAGAAATGGATTAAGTAGAACCCTTTAGGCAACAGGAAAGTGAAAAAACAGGGCTGCTGAAGTTTAACAGCTGTTTGTCTGTCTATACTCATATCAATTTGACTGAATTGTTGATTTTGCTCATTTTAACCGGGGGATACCACGTTCTACATTTGAAAACTGGCGGGTATGATTCCGTATACCGGTCAGTATTAAACGATTGTAAACACCTAAAACCTTGCTGTATGATAACAACAAAAAAATCAATGGCTGATAAATTCATGCAATTGATGAAGAAGCGCAATGCTGATCAACCCGAATTCCTGCAGGCCGTATCAGAAGTGGCGCAGGCCATTATTCCTTATATCGAGGAACATCCCCAATACAAGAAAGCAAATATTATGGAGCGGCTGACTGAAGCCGAACGGATCATCATTTTCCGGGTACCCTGGGTGGATGATGCGGGAAATTTCCGTGTAAACAGAGGTTACCGGGTACAGATGAATAACGCAATTGGTCCATATAAGGGCGGACTCCGGTTTCACCCTAATGTTAACCTGAGCATTTTGAAATTCCTGGCTTTTGAACAGGTATTTAAAAATTCCCTGACCACTTTGCCAATGGGTGGTGCCAAGGGGGGATCCGATTTTGATCCTAAAGGAAAATCTGATAATGAAGTGATGCGTTTTTGCCAGAGCTTCATGACTGAACTCTATCGCCACATTGGTAATGATACGGATGTTCCTGCCGGTGATATCGGCGTGGGTGGCCGCGAGATCGGTTTCCTGTTCGGACAGTATAAAAGGCTCTCTAATGAATTTACCGGCGTATTGACCGGTAAGGGCTTTACCTATGGGGGCAGCCTGATCCGTCCGGAAGCAACCGGTTATGGTTTATTGTTCTTTGTAGATGAAATGTTGCGTACAAAAGGGGAAAGCCTGAAAAACAAACGGGTGGTGGTATCCGGCAGTGGCAATGTGGCCCAGTATGCCATTGAGAAAACGATTGCCATGGGTGGTATTCCCCTGACTGCATCTGACAGTGACGGATTTATATATGACCCGGATGGTATAGATACAGAGAAACTGGAATATATCCTGGAACTGAAAAATGAAAAACGTGGCCGTATTGCTGAATATGCGAAGAAGTATAATGTGCCATATTATGAAGGTGAAAAACCCTGGATGATTCCCTGTGATGTAGCCCTGCCTTGTGCCGTTCAGAATGAGCTGGATAAATCAGGGGCTGAGCAGCTCGTGAAAAACGGCTGTAAGCTGGTAGCCGAAGGTGCCAATATGCCGACCACCCCTGAAGCCATAGAAATATTGCATGAGAATGGAATTATGTATGCACCAGGTAAAGCCGCCAATGCAGGTGGTGTGGCTACTTCCGGACTGGAAATGTCACAGAACTCCATTCGTTTGTCCTGGACCCGCGACGAAGTGGAAAACAAACTGCGGGGTATCATGCGCAGTATTCATGAACAGTGTGTGGAGCATGGTAAGCGGGAAGATGGTACCATTGACTATGTACAGGGAGCGAATATAGCAGGTTTTGTAAGAGTAGCGGATGCCATGCTGGCTGAGGGGCATGTGTAGGCAGGTTGATAGGTTGACAGGTTGATAGGTTAACGGGTTGATAGGTTAACAGGTGAGCCTGCCGTATAAAGAAAGTTGATAAGTATTGGGTTGTCTTGCGTTGGTGAGACAACCCTTTTTTATTTCTTCTCAAGAATGAATTCGTTGCAATAAATGCGGAACAGCAGGATAATATAATTGACCAGCAGCGGACCGAAGATCAGGCCAATGAACCCAAAGAGCCCGAGGCCCACGATTACACCCAGTACTGTTACCACGGGATGTACTTGTCCCAGCTTTTTTAAGATGGAGATCCGGGCCAGGTAATCCACATTGCCGGTCACGATCAAACTATACAGGAGAAGACCAGTGGCATTCCAGTTATCGCCACTTGCATACATGAATACCACCAGGGGAACCCAAACAATCATGGTTCCCACCACGGGGAAAAAGGCGAGGACTCCGGTCAGGAATCCCCAGAGTACAATATTGTGCAAACCGAACAGGAAATAACCGATGGTGGCGGTTACACCTTGAATGATACAGATCAGTGGAATACCGAGTGCACTGGCTTTGACCAATCGTTTGGTCTCGGCGGCTAATAAGTCAATATTATTATGTTTCAATGGCAGGATCTGGCTAAGATAGGTTTCGATTTTTTTACCATCAACCAGCATATAATAAAGCAAAAACAGGAGGATGGCGAGGTTGGTGATCAGGTTGGCTGTATCATTCACCAGGGAAGGCAGGAACCCCGAAATCCGTTGCTGCAGGCTTACGAGCGTATCGCCTGATATAATACTAAAACCGGTTTTTGACTGTGCCTTATCAATAGCTTCTTTTACCTGGTTAAGGGTGTTTACCGGATCGTTGAGAAAGGGGTGCACCTGCTTTTCCACCAGGACAAACGTGAACCAGACCAGCAAGGCCAGTAATAAAAAATATACCAGCAGGTACAACAGGGCTGTTCCGCTTTTATTCCATTTACGGTGATAAACCAGCTGTAAGTAACTGTTTCGGCTGATTATGTATAGGGTGAGCGCCCCCAGTAATCCCGGGAAGAACACATAAAGTTCCCGCACTGACAAAAAGACCATCAGTATTAAAATCACCAGGATCATCACCTGTTTGATCTGGTTATTAAAACTGCCGGGTAGGTTCATAATGACCGGACGTGTTTTACAGGATCCAACAGTAAGGTACGTTAAATTATGCCGGCGCTCAATGACGCCGGTTAGTTAAACGAGTCATAAAAATCAGCATCTGGTTACTTGTTTGACTTTTCTGATTAAATTTAAAGGGATTGAGAGAGTCAAAATGGTATTGTTTTACATCTAAAATCATAAGTATGAAAAAAATATTCATGTTCACAGGGATTATTTCCCTGTTGACTCTATTTCTCTTCAGTTGTTCAACCGGGAAACAGGTAGGGGTGATGAATCAGGCATTGGAAGAAGCCATAGCAACAGATAGCTGGTTATTTATAGCCGAGCAGTCAACCCCGCAGTTTGGCGGCAACCGGGGTGGCTTGGATGCGGGGTATGAAGTAAAATGCAGTAAGGATAAACTGCAAAGTAACCTGCCCTATTACGGACGTTCTTTTTCCGGCGGTGGTGCATATACTAACCAGGGACCGCTGGATTTTAAAACGGGTGACTTTACTATTACTAAAGAAAAG
>CAUJFR010000125.1 GCA_963169885.1 Bacteroidota bacterium | reverse complement strand
ACTATCGTCTTTACCAGCTAATGGTTGGTAGTTCTGCACGGGTGGTTTTCGTTCCGGCAGGAAAAATTCACGCGGATGAAGGAACAGGTATTTACCTATAGTACTGAGCAAACGGGGATATTGAGAAAGATGTATACCCCTGGATTTTACGGCTACGGTAAAGGCCAGGGCAAAACTGACGAGGAAGTTTAAAAACCCGATTCCCAGTACGCCCAAAAATACAGCCAGCATAAAATATGCCGGGACTTCATTAATTCCCACCCCGTACAAGCCAATGGATACATTTCCTGAAGCGATAGTGATATGCCGGATGTCGAACGGGATACCGAAAATTTTACCAATCACGCCCGAAAAACCCATAAAAAATCCAAGGGCAATGCTGCCAATCAGGGCACCAATATGTTTCTCCACATAATCAGCCAGGCGGGAAAGACGTTGAGGAGACATGGATACTTTCAAAGCCGGATGCCGGATAAGACGTTCCCTGATCTTACCATATTGCACTTTATTCTGCCAGTAACCGGCTATAATGCCGCTGATAAATAAAAATACTCCGGTAAAACAGGCATATAGCAGGGCCGGACTCCGCCAGGGATGTTGGTCTTTGAGCATTTTAAAAGCCGCGGCATCATCAGCAATCTTACTACCCGTGAGTTGGTGGTATCCCCAAGCGAGTAAAAAAGTAAGCGGGAAAACAATAATAAGGTTGCCAAAGAAAGAAGCGATCTGGCTTCGGGAAACCTTTGCTACTGTAGCGGCCAGTCCTTCCAGATCAGGCTCTCCTTCCAGTTTCCGGGTATCCAGTGAACCGGCTACGGCACTTGCCGTAAAGGCAGGTTGTTTAGTGGCCAGGGTTGATTTGGTTTCCTCAATCAGAATAAAGCCGGCGCTGTAATTAATACTATACAGAAAACCCAACGGAAATGGCGCCAGTTTCAGTTTCCCGATCAGGTTTTTGAGTATCGCGGTAAATGAAATTATTAAACCTCCCCACATGGCGGAACGGATCATCTTATAGTAATCCGCTCTCGTTTCCGTAATATACTTGTGTCCCTTATTGCCTTTATGCTCTGCAATCTGGTAGGCAAGATAACCCAGTCCCTGCGAGAGGAATTCCTTGATACTGTTCTTCCGTTTTTCATTGCGGACCAGCAGCCGGAACAAGTCCGTAAAGCGGCCGGTATCAAATTGATTGTCGGCATCCAGAATATCCGCGATCAGTAACATCCGCTCCAGGCGGTTAGTCAGAATCAGCAAAAGGTAGGTTTGCTGAATGCTGGCTCCTTTCTCTGCATGACTTTCACGGATAAAATCCAATAAAGTGTAGCAGGAAACAATACTTTCCTTCAACGCGGTACTGGTAATGCTGATGGAAACCGCTTCCTTATTTCCGGTAAGGATCAGTTCCAGTTCATGCACCAGGTAGTTTTGCCTTACAAAAGCGGTATGATCGTTTTGTTCATTTTCAGGCAGGTAATTCAACACTTCCCGTTCCAGCCCCAGCTGAGCCACCTGGAAGGAAAGAATTTTAAGCGAACTCAGCAATTCATTTTGAATCCGGAGGGCATCTGTAGTGAACCGGAACCCAAGGGATTCAAAAAAATCAATCCATAAGGAACGGGGAATACTTTCCACCCACTGGTAATCGGTTTTTTTATAAAAAATACTATTAATAACATACAGGAAATCCGCCTCATCCTGTAATTCAGGAATCAGTTTATGTTTCAGCCGGTTGGCTAATTCCTGCCAGAATCCCCTGGATAATGGAATGCCGCTTTCCGTAATAGTAGTGGTGAGTTTGGTGCTGATCAGTTGCGAAAGCAGTGCCTGCTGCAGATTGACCAGTAATTCCGGGTGGAGTTTCAGTTCCTGCAGGGCAACCCGGAGATTCGCCTCCGCATTCTTTTTCTTCCGGCTGTTTCCTGGACGGATCTCTTCAAAAAAAGACACCAGAAATGAAAGTCCTGCAGACCTGTCATCTGCTTTTATCCGGTCCTGGAGCAGAACCGTTTCAAAAAAACCGGGTTTCTTTTTTCGTAGTCGAAACATGTACCCGAATATACAACATGTGGCGTGGTTGGATGTAAACTGTGGATTAATTCATGGCTCTTACAACAGTGCCTGTGGCAACAGGAATATCCTTACATGTACAACTATACGAAAAACTGTTGGGGGTAGTGCTGATGATCCGGAAACTGAATTGATTCCGGTTGAATTTCCGGCGGTTACGGTCATTGGTCCAGGTCTGGGTAAGGTGGTATTCACAATCACTGTGCCAGTGAATTTTATATTTGATGATTTTCCCTGTTCGCTTATTGCGTTCCACCTGGAGTCCTTTTTTCCGGCGGAGTTCCCAGGTATCTCCCGTGGAATCCGTATACAAATATTCCCCGGTGTGAAAGGAACGACAATCAGGCAGTGGCGTTTGCCCATTGGCAAAACCGGATACAATAAAAAGGAAAAAAGCTACATTCAGCAATCTCATATTATTTTTCCGTTCAACATTACTCTCTCAATATGATTGGAACCAAAAGAATAAAAAAGTGAGGCCAGGTTCGGCAGCGGATGTGTAAAAATAAGATTGGCTTTTTTTCCCGGACGAATACTCCCCGTTTTATCCTGTACTTCCATCGCAAAGGCCCCATTAATGGTGGCGGCATTGATCACTTCTTCCGGCAGCATTTTCATCTGAATACAACTCATCGAGGCCACCATATTCATATTGCCTGAAGGCGAAGAACCGGGGTTGTAATCGGAGGCAAGAGCAATGGCACAGCCGGCATCGATCAGTTGCCTGGCGGGCTGATAAGGCATTCGGAGAAAATAAGCAGCGGTGGGCAACAAAGTGCCAATGGTGGAAGAACCAGCCAGCAGCCGGATCGTTGCATCATCCATTGTCTCTAGATGATCTACACTCAGGGCACCCAACTCCACCCCTGCTTCTGTCCCGCCGGACAGATTGAGCTGATTGGCATGAATCTTTGGTTTAAGCCCGATGGCCATGCCGGCTTTGCCAATACGGATCGTTTCTTCTTTGGAGAAGAATCCGGTTTCACAAAACACATCAATATAGTCGGCCAGCTTTTCCTTAGCGATCACCGGCAACATCTCGTCGATGATCTGCCGGATATACCCTTCATGGTCCTCTTTAAATGCCGTGGGATAAGTATGTGCACCCAG
>CAUJFR010000124.1 GCA_963169885.1 Bacteroidota bacterium | reverse complement strand
AAAAAGAACAGCTTATAAGGGCAAGGTAACCGATGCTCACCGCAGTATCAGTATCGCACTGGATGGAGAAGGTTACCTGCATATGGCCTGGGATCATCATGGTAACCGGCTTCGGTATTGCCGGAGTCTGCAACCGTTTTCCCTTGAGTTAACTGATGAAATGCCCATGACTGGTCAGTATGAATCCAATGTTACCTATCCTGAATTTTACCGGAAGCCTGATGGCCGGCTATTATTTTTTTACCGGGATGGAAGTTCCGGTAACGGTAACCTGGTCATCAATACGTATAATCCAGCGGCTAAAAAATGGACCGGATTACAGCATAACCTCATCAGCGGGGAAGGTAAAAGAAATGCTTACTGGCAGGCTTGTGTGGATTTGAATGGCGCTATTCATATTTCATGGGTATGGCGGGAAAGTCCGGATGTGGCCAGCAACCATGACCTCTGCTACGCAGTATCAAAAGATGGCGGACAAACCTGGGAAAAATCGACCGGGGAAAAATATGCTATTCCTGTTACGCAGGCTTCTGCCGAAATCATCTGCACCATTCCCCAGCGAAGTGAACTGATCAACCAGACTTCTATGTATGTGGATGGCAAGGGAAAAATATTTATAGCTTCTTACTGGAAAGGGCAAGGTGACCTGCCGCAATATCAGTTGGTTTATCGGACCAGTAATCAATGGAAACAGATGGATCTGGCTTTCCGGAAAACAAAATTTTCACTCAGCGGACAGGGTACTAAAAAAATCCCGGTATCCCGACCGCAGGTGATCGCCTGGCAAAGGGGAAGAAAAAATTTCGCCGCCCTGATCTTCCGGGATGAAGACAGGGGAGCCGTTGTTTCAGTCGTGTCCGCGCAATTAAAGAAGAAAATGAAATGGCATATCACTGACCTTCCGGGAGGTTCCACCGGAGATTGGGAACCTTCCTATGATACTGATCTTTGGAAAAGAGAAAATATACTGCATTTATTTGTACAACCTGTATTCCAGGCCGACGCGGAAGGCGTGATGAAACAGCCACCTTCCGGGGTCAAAGTCCTGGAATGTCATTTTTAAAAAAATGCGACTTATACATTTACATACGACTTTTTTGTTCATAGCCGGACTACTGGCATCTTCCTGTTCATCACCCGGCCACCTGACAGCTGAAAAGGAGAACGCGGCTGCTGTACTGTCCACCATTCATGCTGTCAACCGTTACTGGCAATCCAATAATCCGGAACACGGACGTGCCTTCTGGGATAATGCCGCTTATCATACCGGCAATATGGAAGTGGTAAAATTGACCGGTGATGAAACGTATCGTCAATATTCTGAAGCCTGGGCTGTGAAAAATGATTGGAAAGGAGCCACTGCTGCCAATCCTTCCGAATGGAAATACAGTTATGGTGAAAAACCTGAGTATGTGTTGTTTGGGGACTGGCAGATCTGTTTCCAGACCTATATTGATCTCTACCAATTGAATCCGGCGGAGTTTAAAGTTGCCAGGGCAAAAGAAGTGATGGGGTACCAGGTGAAATCCGGAAGAAATGATTACTGGTGGTGGGCGGATGGCTTGTATATGGTAATGCCGGTGATGGTGAAGATGTATAAAATTACCGGTGATCCGGTATACCTGGATAAATTATATAGCTGGTTTACCTATGCGAACAGCATTATGTACGACAGTACGGAACATATCTATTTCCGGGATGCCAGGTACGTTTATCCACGGCATAGTACGGCAACCGGGAAAAAAGATTTCTGGGCAAGGGGCAATGGTTGGGTCTTTGCGGGTTTGGCCAAAGTACTGCAGGATCTGCCGGTCACCGATCCGCACCGTGAAGAATACATGCAGACTTTCAGGCAGATGGCAGAAACGCTGAAGCAGTATCAGCAACCGGAAGGCTATTGGACACGTAGTATTATGGATAATGCCCAGGCTCCCGGTTATGAGACCAGTGGCACGGCTTTCTTTACATATGGGTATTTCTGGGGTATCAACAACGGATACCTGGATCGTTCTGCTTTTTTACCGGTTGCTCAGAAAGGATGGAATTTTTTACGCAAGGTGGCTCTTCAGCCCGATGGAAAGATCGGATATGTTCAACCCATTGGCGAAAGAGCTATTCCGGGTCAGGTAGTGGATAAGGATTCGACATCTAATTTCGGGGTCGGCGCTTTTCTGCTGGCCGCCTGTGAAAGATACCGCTTCCTGGAGCGGAAATAAACAGCAATGAAACTGAATGCAGACAGTATGGCTGAGCGTTTTACCGGATTGTTTGACGATCCTGCTGAACCCCTGGTGGTCCGTTCCCCGGGCCGTGTCAATTTAATCGGCGAGCACACAGATTATAATGAAGGCTTTGTACTGCCGGCCGCCATTGATAAAGCAGCCTGGGTAGCGGTTACCCGACGAACTGATAACCGGATTTTGTTATTTGCAGAGGACTATCACGCCAGGTATGATACGGCATTGACTACCCTGACACCTACTGACATCCACTGGCCCAATTATATTCTCGGGGTGGCCGATCAGTTACAGAAATCTGGAATCACCATTGGTGGATTTACACTTTTGCTGGCCGGTGATATTCCGATCGGGGCGGGGCTTTCTTCTTCCGCTGCGGTGGAATGCGCCACCCTTTTTGCCTTGAATGAACTGTTTGAACTGCATCTTTCAAAAGCGGAAATGGCACATATTGCTCAAAAGGCGGAGCATGATTTTGCCGGGGTTAAATGCGGCGTGATGGACATGTTCACTTCACTCTTTGGAAAGAAAGACCAGGTGATCAATCTCGACTGCCGTAGCCTCTTTTATGAATACCTGCCGCTGGATCTGAAAGGATATAAATTGTTACTTTTAGATACCAATCTGAATCACCGCCTTTCTTCTTCAGCATATAATACAAGGCGCCAGCAGTGCGAACAAGGGGTGGCCTGGGTAAGGGAGAATCTGCCTGCCGTAGCTGCACTCAGGGATATAACAGGTGATATGCTGGAAAAATTTGTGAAGGATCGGGATCCGCTGATTTATCAGCGTTGCCGGTATGTGGTGGAGGAGAACCATCGCCTGTTACAGGCCTGCCGGGATCTCAGGAATGGGGATATCCGGTCACTTGGAAAAAAAATGTTTGAAACCCATGAAGGGCTGAGTAAACAATATGAAGTCAGTTGCCCGGAACTGGATTTCCTGGTGGAGGCCGTAAAAGGAAATGAGGATGTAGTGGGAGCCCGGATGATGGGTGGTGGTTTTGGCGGGTGCACGATTAATATAGTTAAGGAAGAGGCCATTGAAAAACTCGTTGATTCTCTGCGGCCTGCCTATGAAATAGCCACGGGATTGCCGTTGACTGATTATGTCGTTTCGGTCGAAAATGGAACCGAACTGATGAAGAAAAGGGAACCGGTACATGCCTGATCAACTAGTTCTTTCAGATTATACTTACACCGGCCCGGCTTACGGGATGTGTAAGTGGTTGTCATATAGCAAGCATAAGCAAACAACCCTGTTGTTTTTACATCAGGGTTTATTCAGTAATAACTTTAGTTACTTTAATAAAGACCCGTTATGATTCGAAAATTTATCCTGGCCGTCCTCTTCGGCATCAGCAATGTTCCGGGGCTGCTGGCCCAATCCACCGTTAATGACTGGGAAAATCCACTCTTGTATGAAGTCAATAAGGAAGCCCCGCACGCGTCGTTTATGTTGTATCCTGATAAAGCTTCAGTCCTCAAAGACGATTTTGCGACATCTCCTTTTTATCAATCGTTAAATGGTAGTTGGAAATTCAATTATACAGCGAAAGTAGCGGACCGGATAAAGGATTTTTATAAACCGGAACTCAATGACAGTCACTGGAAGGATATTATGGTGCCTTCTAACTGGGAGTTACAGGGCTATGGTGTTCCGATTTATACCAATATCACTTACCCGTTCCCGAAGAATCCGCCCTTTGTGGGTGAAGACAATCCGGTGGGTACTTATCGCCGTGAGTTTATCGTGCCTGCAGGTTGGAACGACAAAGAGATTATCCTTCATTTTGGATCGATCACCGGTTGCGCGTTCATATATGTGAATGGAGAGAAAGTGGGTATGAGTAAAGTGTCAAAGACCGCTGCAGAGTTCAATATCACTTCTTTTGTCCGGCCGGGGAAAAATCTTCTTGCCGTACAGGTGATCCGCTGGCATGATGGCAGCTACCTGGAAGACCAGGACTTCTGGCGGATCAGTGGTATAGAACGAGATGTGTTTCTGTTTGCCATGCCGAAACTGACGATCTGGGACTACTTTATTAAAGCCGGACTGGATGAAAAGTATACCAATGGTGTTTTCAACGCCGATGTAAAGCTTCGTGCTTTTAAAGCAGCAGTTCAGCAGAAAGGGGCGGTTGAGATTACTATTATTGATGCTGAAGGAAAAGAAGTTTTCAGGCAGCAAAAGAAATTTTCGAGGAATACAGATAGTATCCAGTCTATCAGTTTTACGGGCACTGTAAAGAATCCACGTAAATGGAGTGCGGAATCACCGGCCCTTTATCAATGTATGATTGAATTAAAGGACGAAACGGGTAAAACCGTGGCACTGACTGGCAGCCGGATTGGTTTTCGGACCGTGGAAATAAAAAACGCGCAACTGCTGGTCAATGGAGTGCGGGTAATGGTCCATGGCACCAACCGGCATGAGCATGATGATGTGCTGGGTCATGTACCCACACTGGCCCTGATGAAGAAAGATATTCAGCTGATGAAGCAGTTTAATATTAATGCGGTACGTACTTCCCATTATCCCAATGATCCGCTCTGGTATAAACTCTGTGATGAGTACGGTTTATACCTGGTGGATGAAGCCAATATTGAAAGTCATGGGATGGGGGCGGAAAAGCAGGCCCGTTTTAATCCGGGTGCACACGTGGCTTACCGGCCGGAATGGGCGCCTGCTCATCTGGACCGACACCGGAGGATGGTGGAACGGGATAAGAATCACGCTTCAGTAATCATCTGGTCATTGGGCAACGAATGTGGCAATGGTCCGGTATTTTATGAAGGGTACAAGTGGATCAAAGAAAGGGATAATACCCGCCCGGTGCAGTTTGAACAAGCGGCTGAAAATGCGAATACCGATATCGTTTGTCCGATGTATCCACGTATCCATGATATGAAATCCTATGCGGATGACAAGACAAAACAACGACCTTATATCATGTGTGAGTTTTCTCATGCGATGGGGAACAGCAACGGTAATTTCCAGAAATATTTTGATATAATAGAATCCAGTCCGCATATGCAGGGTGGGTTTATATGGGACTGGGTAGACCAGGGCTTTAAGCAAACCGATAAAAGCGGAGTTGTTTTCTGGGGTTATGGTGGAGATCTGGGCAGCTATAATTACCTGAATGATGAAAACTTCTGTGCCAATGGTCTGATTGCGGCCAACCGGACACCGCATCCGGGTTTATATGAAGTGAAGAAAGTTTACCAGGATATCCGTTTTGTAGCAAAAGATATCAGTAAAGGGGAGATCATTGTAAAAAATAATTTTGGCTTTAATTCGCTGGAGAAATATGCTTTCTACTGGACATTAGTACGGAACGGGCAGGAAGTACATCGTGAAACATTTGCTGTCAGTGCAGCTGCCGGCAAACAACAGGAGGTTGCCATTTCTGTGCCTGCAGATAAATCAACGCAGCCCGGTGAGTATTTCATTCAGGTATATGCGTTAATCAGTAAATCCGCTGCGACAGAAATGTTGACTGAAGGTCATGAAATCGCCCGGGAAGAGTTTAAACTCAGTGGGGATTATTTCAGTACCACCACGGCTCCTGTCGGTAAACTTTCTCTGATCCATGCTACCGATAAAATCAGTTTTCAGGCGGGCTTTGTTTCCGGTGAAATTGATACCCGTACCGGTGCTTTACGTAATTATAAAACCAGTAACGGAACACAACTGTCCCGATTCCCGGAACCATATTTCTGGAGAGCCCCGACAGATAATGACTTTGGTAATAGCATGCCTTCCAACCTGGGAATCTGGCGTTCTGCGCACCAGTCCCGCAAAGTAAAATCCGTAACGGTTAGTGAACCCGGGCCGGATGGGTTGGGTGTAAAAGTGGAGTATGAACTTACGGGAATAGCGGTGCCGTATACAGTTGATTACCTCGTGATGAATGATGGTGCGATACGGGTTACGGCTTCCCTCGATCTTACAGGGAGGGATTTGCCTGAAATGCCTCGTTTTGGTATGCGTACGCAGTTAGCACCTGAATATAATCTATTGACCTACTATGGCCGTGGTCCATGGGAGAATTATACCGATCGTAAAACGGCTTCTTTCCTCGGACAATACAGCGGACTGGTAAAGGATCAGTTTACGGCAAATTATATCCGCCCGCAGGAAAACGGGTATAAAACCGATGTCCGCTGGCTGACTTTGAAGTCAGCTTCCGGACAGGGTTACCGTATAGAAGGAGTACAGCCAATATGTTTCAGTGCATTGAATTACTCCACAGAGAGCCTTGATCCGGGAATGACCAAAAAGCAACAGCATCCATCCGATCTGCGTCCGGATAACAATGTTTACCTGAATATTGATCTATTACAACGAGGAGTAGGAGGTGATGACAGCTGGGGGGCTCTGCCACACGAGGAGTACCGGTTGCGGGATAAAAAATACAGTTATAGTTATATCATCCGTTTATTGGATAAATAATCAGCCTGTTGAAAAACCTGACTTCTTTTATTCAGCTGCCGCTACTCTTGATTGTCCTTTTTCAGTCAATGGCAGCGGCATCTAGCGTGACCGTAACTGACACCAGCGGCTACCGGCTGGTCTGGTCCGACGAATTCAATACCAACGGGAACCCGGATACGGTCAACTGGAATTACGAAAATGGATTTGTGCGCAATCACGAGTTACAATGGTATCAGCCGGAGAATGCATTTTGTGAGCATGGGCTGCTGGTGATTGAAGCGAGAAAGGAGCACAAGTCCAATCCCAGGTTTGATAAATACGGCAATGACTGGAGAAAAAGCCGGGAACATATTGAATATACTTCATCCTGTTTGTTGACACGGGGTAAACAGAGCTGGTTATATGGCCGGTTTGAAATGCGGGCGAAGATCGGGATCAGTCCGGGTATGTGGCCCGCCTGGTGGACGCTGGGTATAAAGCAACCCTGGCCTGCCAACGGGGAGATCGATATCATGGAATATTACCGGGGTAAGTTACTGGCCAATATCGCCTGCTTTGCTGTTGATAAAAAAGCACATTGGTTCAGCAATACACTTTCCACTGATTCATTGGGTGCAGAAGCATGGGCCGCACAGTTTCATGTGTGGCGTATGGATTGGACCAGCGAGTTTATCGCTTTGTATTGTGATGAACTTTTGCTGAATAAAGTGCCACTTGATTCACTGGTCAACCGGGATGGTACCGGATTTAACCCTTTCCGTCAGCCACATTATATGCTAATCAACCTGGCGATTGGGGGCGATAATGGCGGAGATCCGTCAGGTACAAAATTTCCGCAGCGGCTGGAAGTGGATTATGTGCGGGTGTATGAGTGGTAAGCTTTAAGTTGTAAGTTATAAGTTATAAGTTGTAAGTTCTAATACAGTTAGCGATGAGTAGAAGGATAATCGGGAAACTATGGATAGCCATTTTTTTAGTGGCTACATTAAAACAGGTGTCAGCGCAAACTACAATTTCGATGCCACCGGATTATATACAAACAATAAATGGAAGTACGGTTTTCAAGGTAGATCAGCCGGATTATGTCAAGAGCCCATTTACCGGGGTGACCCGTAAACACTGGAAGGACGCCGCTTTATACTTATTAGAGGGAGCATTCAGTTATGTAAAGCGGATGGAAGACCCGATGCAGTTTCCGAAGCAACCCGGAAAATCTTATCCCAGAACGGCCAGCCAGATACCAACTGAGAAATTGGAGGGTCTTTGCCGTACCTTGTTCATGGCGGCACCTTTACTGAAAGAACATCCGGGCCTGGTGATAAACAATATCAAGGTTGCCGATTATTACCGTCATCATATTTTGAAACTACTGGATCCGTCCAGCCCCACTTATATAAAACCACAGGCAAAAGGAGGAGGCCCGAATCAGATCCTTGTGGAATTCGGGGCACTGGCGGTTTCCATGTTTTATATACCGGAAATACTCTTTGAACCGTTAACGAAATATCAGCAGGATGCCCTGGCCGCTACCATGATCAGTTACGGGGATGGAAAGACCGTGCCTTCCAACTGGAAGTTCTTCAACATTTTCGTACTGAGTTTTTTCAAAGCGCATGGGTATGAGGTTAATGAGCAATTATTGAAGGAGTACCTGGATAAATCACTCGAACATTACCGGGGTAATGGCTGGTACAATGATAACCCGGCCTACGATTATTACAGTATGTGGGCTTTTCAAATGTATGGACCTGTGTGGGCGGAATATTTTGGGAAAAAGTATTACCCGGAGTATGCAGCAAAATTCATGAAAAATTTCAGCGAAGTAAAGGACAATTATCCTTACCTCTTTGGACGTGATGGCAAGATGGTAATGTGGGGGCGGAGTATGACATATCGTATTGGTTCAGTAGCACCATTGTCGTTAATGGGGCTCGAGAATGATCCGTCTGCCAATTATGGATGGATGCGCCGGATCTCTTCCGGGGTCTTACTTCAGTTTCTGCAGCACCCGGACTTCATGAAGGACAATGTTCCAACTCTTGGTTTCTATGGAGCTTTTGAACCCGCTGTTCAGTCCTACAGCTGCCGGGGAAGTGTGTACTGGATGGGCAAAGCCTTTGTTTCCCTGTTGTTGCCTGCGACCAATCCGTTTTGGTCCGCTGTTGAAAATGAAGGTCCCTGGGAAAAGGAAATGAAGAAAGGGCAGGTGTATAACAAATTCCAGGATAGTTCGCATATCCTGATCACGGACTATCCCAATATTGGAGCCGCAGAGATCCGGGCCTGGTGTAATGTAAAAGCCATCGGGGCCAATGAACCCTTCAGGGCCAGTGAGAATTATAACCGGCTATCTTACAACAGCGCTTTCCCCTGGCAGTCCGATAGTGCAGAAGGGGTGGTGGCGATGAATTATATTTTCCGGAATAAGAAAGATGAATGGGAACCTTTACGTTTATATGCATTTAAGAAGTTTGAGAAAGGAATATATTACCGGGATGCTGCAGTGGAAACAGATTCCGGTATCCGTTTACAACTGGCAGACATCCCATTGCCGGGAGGAATACTCCGGGTCGACCGGATCAGTGCAGATTCGGTTACCGAGATGCGGCTGGGCCATTATGCGTTACCTAACCTTACTGGTACCATGCGAAAAGAGCAACGGATGGTAAAAGGACATAAGGTGCAAATCATTGATAATGGAGTCTATCAGCTGGCCATGGTTATAATAAATGCCTGGGAGGATATCTATACCGCCGATGCCAGGGGTATTCATCCGGAAGCCGTTGAAAGCAGCGTAATAAATTTACGGGCCAATACAAAAGCCAATATAGATATTCCTGAATTGTATATCACTGTACTGCTCTGGAAGAAATCCGGTGAACGATGGACGGATCAGGAACTGGTTCCGGTAAGGAAATATTCGTATGACCCTAAAACCGGCTCATTAAAAGTGCAGATGCGTGATTTACCCGGGTTGCCCCGGTTTTACCATGTTTTTTGACTTAATTTAAGGCACTCATTTCACTCAGGTTTATTTATTTTCCTCCCGGACAAATTCATTTTTCCGCATACTGCCGGAATTGATGAACTGGTTATTTTTCAACCGATGCAAGGCCCTGACCACATCTTGATAATTAACCAGGATCATATCGGGGTTGCAGTTACTGAACTGATTTTTCTCAAGCAATGATTTTTGTACGCCATACAGGCTGATCAGGGGAGTTGATGAATCACTGTTGCTGTTTTTTATCCGGTTATTGCTGAACGTGAGATCCGGTCCCATGGTGCTTTCATCATTACCACCACGGTAGATAGTTATTAAAAGACCCTGCATGTTAGTGATGCTGTTGTTACTAATCACAATTTTCTCCGCGTTATAATATCCCTTATTGTCTTTTTCTTCGGACATATACAACAATCCGGCATTAAAATCGCTAAAAGTACAATTTCGGATGATGAGGCTGTCGGCCACCATGCTCTTATTGACAAAAATGAGACTGGTTGCCGGGAATTGTTTTCCCAGGTTTTTGACCTGACTATTCGTGATTTGCAGCGTAAAATGGGAGGAAGGTGCCTGTTTGCTGCTGGAAATGAAAGATGAAACCTGCAGGCCTGATGCGTCCAGCCTGAGTTTATCTAACTGCAGTTGTCCTTTTCCTTCAACTATAAAAAGGCTTTCAATCGGAGTAGAATTGAAAACGGTAAATCCGTTGCCCATACTGCTGATCCGGACCTGCTTGGTGATCAGAAAGGGTTGATTCGTTTTGTACTCTTTACCGGTCAACCCGATGTCTACCGGCTCATTGGAAGCGAGTGCCTTTGTTAAGCTCAGCAGGTCCGGGCAGTTAACCCTTTTCCAGCTGATGGCAGGTTTACTTTTATTTTTGATATACCAGCTTGCACCCGAGGCCAGCCGGGTTTTCTTTTCCACCTGGGTGATCATGCTGATGGCTTTTTTGGCGGGGGCTTCATTTCCCTTTGTAAATCCGCCTGGCAATTGCTGACGGGATTTAAGATTGACCAGGTTGTTGCTGAATATGATGCCATCCATCCGGTCATAACTTTTATAAATAATACTGTCCCGGGTATTGTAGAAGTTATTATTGCTAACAGTTACCTGATCAGGTGGTAATGTCCGTTCTGCATCACTTCCTTCGCAGAAAGTGGTCGGGGTACATTCGAAAAAAGTATTTCCGCTGATTACAGCATCTGTTACCTGTACATACCGGTGTGCAGGGGAGTTGGGGATGCCGTTCATGACGGCCAGCGGCGAACGGAAATCGGTGCCCCGGCATTGGTAAAACACGTTGTTGAGCACCTGTTGACCTTTGTTAATCACACGGACGCCCCCGCTGCCGGGTTTATTATTGCCCAGGAAATAATTGCCGGATACGATATTGTAATTGCCATGACGCAGTACAACCGAACCCTGGCATTCGCGGAATAAATTATTGGTAACTTCATTACTACCGGATTTGATAGAGACGATTTCTGTTTCCCCATCGCATTGTTCAAAAAAATTTGCCGTGATCTTTGTATTCGAATTGAATTCACAATGCTGGGATACGCCCACCCGGATCATTTCGCCGCCATTGGATGCCAATGGTATACGGTAACCGAAGTAATTATGATCAATAGAGTGCTGGTTTTCCCGGCTTCGTTCATCATCAAGGATGACGGCCAGCAGCACACCGAGGTTGAGTTTGTTTTGAAAGCTGCAATGATCCAGCCGGTTGTTTTTGCCATAAAAAGTGATCCAGTTATTCTCCTCCATTCGTCCGGGGTTATTAAAGCCGTCTATCACTGTATTGGTGACACGACAGTGGCTGGCTAACTGATCCTTTCCGCTGCGGTATGTAATGACCGGTTGCTTACCTGCAAATCCGTTAGTGAATAATAAGCCTTCAACCACGATATAACTGCCTCCGATTTCAAGCCGGGACTGACCAGTGATGATTACTTTACCTGCCGTTTCTGCCCGGAAGCTGACCGGTGCTGATTCAGTACCCTTTGCGTTCAGGCGCAGCAGGACATTATTCCATGTTCCGTTTTTCAGCAGAATAATATCACCCGGCATAGCTTTTTTTTGCTTCATCCTGCTGCAACAGTTGCAGTCGCAAACAAGGATGAACACATCTTTGAGTTTTTTACATACATCCGGACAGGATATGGTAAATGAAACCGGAAAGAAAGTTTTTTTAAAAGGGGTGGGATTAGGCAACTGGATGTTGCCGGAAGGATATATGTGGAAGTTTGGTGCCGGGGGCGACCGGCCACGAAAAATTGAAAAGCTCGTTTCGGAGCTGATTGGGGAAGAGAAAGCCAGCTGTTTCTGGACATTATTCCGTAAACATTATATTACCGAAGCTGATATCAAACGTATTGCTGAGCTGGGTTTCAATTCTGTACGCCCTGCACTCAATTCCCGGCTCTTCATGACCGAGGGAGATAACCCGGTTTATGTGGAAGAAGGCTTTCAGTTATTGGATTCATTGATCAGCTGGTGCCGGAAGTATAATCTCTATGTGATTATAGATATGCATGGGGCACCCGGTGGGCAGACCGGGCAGAATATAGATGATAGTCCCAACGACCTCCCTGAGCTGTTCATGGAAAAAAAATACCAGGATCAATTGGAAGGCCTCTGGATAAAATTGGCCACGAAATATAAGGATGAGCCGGTGGTGGCGGCCTACGATTTGCTTAATGAGCCGTTACCTGTAGGAACCGGTGCGGCTGCGAAGTACAAACATTTACTGGTGCCCTTATACAAACGGTTAACCGCGGCGATCCGTAAAGTGGACACCCGGCACATGATTACATTGGAGGGCTTTGACTGGTCAAACGACTGGTCCCTGTTTGATAAGCCCTTTGATGAAAATGTATTTTACCAGTTCCATTACTACTGTTGGGCAAGGCCTGATCTCTTGGGAGGCATCGATAAGTTTATTAAAAAAAGAGCGGAACTCAATACTCCCATCTGGGTAGGAGAGACCGGGGAAAAAGGCAATACAATCTATTGGAGTACTACCCAGTTATTTGAAGCAAACAATATCGGTTTCTCTTTCTGGCCCTGGAAGAAAATGGATACGGAGAACACACCTTATTCTATTAAGAAACCAGCCAACTGGGACTTGATTGCGGAGTATTCAAGAGGGGGTACAAAACCGGATCCGGCTATTTGCATCCGGGCATTTGATGAATTATTGGAGAATATCAAACTGACGAATTGTGTCTATTATCAAGATGTTTGTAATGCGATCCTCACCCGCATTCCAGGTAAGATAGAAGCAGAGAACTATGGGCATACTGGATATATGCAATCCTATTTCGTGAGGGATACCACGGCGAGGTCTGCTTATTACCGGAAAACAGAACCGGTAAAAATCAGTCTCGATAGTAAAGATGAAAAACAGTTCTGGTCAGAACAATCAGTGGAATTAAAAAAAACAGAATGGCTGAATTATAATTTCGGCAG
>CAUJFR010000123.1 GCA_963169885.1 Bacteroidota bacterium | reverse complement strand
CCTTTGCCGGAGAGAAAGAGCAGGTTGCCTACCCGTACCACGTTTACATAGTTGGCAATGGGTTTGCCAACTGTTGGAAGCTCTATGCTTAGTTTTTTTAGCTGCTCTTCCGCATTTTGTGCATAGCTGGAGTATGTTAGTAGCAGGAACAACCCGAAAAACAATTTCATCGTCTTTCTTTTAATAAACTAATTCAACTGTTTAAATACAACTGCCGCCAGTATCGCCCCCAGAATCGGTCCAACGATGGGCACCCAGCTATACCCCCAGTCACTATCTCTTTTCCCTTTGATAGGTAAAATAAAATGCGCAATACGCGGTCCAAGGTCACGGGCGGGATTGATGGCATAACCGGTAGGTCCACCGAGAGAGAGACCGATGCCTAACACCAGCAGGGAGACGGGTAATGCATTCAGCGTACCCATGGAACTGGTGGGATCTGTAAACGAAAGAGCACCGAACATTAAGATGAACGTACCGATGAATTCCGTAAACACATTGTTCAGGGGTTTGCGGATACCGGGGGCTGTACAAAAAATCGCTTTTTTGAGGTCGGCATCTTCGGTTATTTCAAAATGGGAATGGTAGGTGAGCCAGACAATAACCGCTCCGGTAAATGCGCCGGCCATTTGGGCGAGCAGGTAGGTGCCTACCAGCGATGAACTGAATTTGCCGGTCACAGCCAATGCGATCGTTACGGCCGGATTGAGGTGACCGCTGCCACCCAGTTTGAGGGAGGTAAATACACCAATAAATACCGCCATGGCCCAGCCAAATGTAATGACGATCCAGCCACTGTTCTGGCCATTGGTTTTGTTAAGTACTACATTGGCCACCACCCCGGCTCCGAGCAGGAAGAGGATGGCAGTACCGATAAATTCTCCGAGAAAAGGGGACATAAGCAATCGTTTTTAATGAGGAAGATAATGGGTGGCAATATTTTTAAAGTTATTGATTTGTGCCTGTATCCAGGCCTGGTCTTTATTCAATACATCGGCCAGTGCGGCAGCCACCAGGGGGGATTTTTCCATGGCTATCCGGGCATCCAGTAATAGTTGCCGGGTACGTCTTGAGAGAAAATCTTCCACGGTCATGCACATTTCATGATTGGCCGTTTGTTTGACCAATGTCGTTATTTGCTCATCCGTTAATCCTTCTATGGAAGCCGGAACGGGTCTCAGTACCGCTATTTTTAATTCATGGGTGACGCAGGTAATTTGTGACTGCAGTTTCTCCGCTACGAGGTTGACCGTATCTTCCGCCATCTTCCGGTAAGTGGTCCATTTACCACCGGTCACTGTGATCATATCGGATTCTGAGATCGTGATCAGGTGATCACGGGAAAGGGCAGCCGTTACTTTTGATTTTCCTTTGACCAGTGGACGCAGCCCGGCAAACATACTCCGAATATCACTGTGTTGCGGATCCTTGGTGAGATAGCGGCCGATATGGGTAAGGATAAATTCAATTTCTTCTTTAAGCGGGATGGGCTCTTCCGTTATTTCCTCCACTGGTGTATCGGTAGTGCCCAATACAATTTTATCATGCCAGGGAACCGCAAACAGTACACGTCCGTCATCCGTCTTGGGGATCATGATGGCGGTATCTCCCGGTAAAAATTCCTTGTCCACCACCAGGTGAATACCCTGGCTCGGACTGATCAGGCTTTCATGCTCCGGGTTGTCCATACTGAGGATGCGATCGGTAAAAACACCGGTGGCATTGATCACCACTTTACTTTTTACTTCGTATTCCTTGCCCGTCAGTTGATTCTTCACCCACACCCCGCATACGTTCTGCTGTTTCTTCAACAGCGCTGTGACGGAAAAATAATTCAACACCAAGGCATCGAGTGTAACAGCAGTTTGTGCCAGGCTGATAGCCAGCCTTGCATCATCAAACTGTCCGTCATGATACAGTACTGCACCGGTCAGGTCATCCGGATCCAGGGTGGGGGTGAGTGCCAGGGTTTCTTCTGTGTTGAGTAATTCAGAAGGACCAATACCCAGACTGCCGGCCATCCAGTCGTAAATCTTCAGGCCTATACCATAGTACGGTTTTTCCCACCATTTATAATTCGGTACAATGAATTTCTGATTATGTACGAGGTGAGGCGCATTTTTCAGGAGCAGGCCCCGTTCTTTCAACGCTTCCATTACCAGTTTGATATTGCCTTGTTGCAGGTATCGTACACCGCCGTGTACCAGTTTGGTGCTACGAGAGGAAGTGCCTTTGGCAAAATCATGTTGTTCAAATAGTACAGTTTTATAACCACGGGAGGCCGCATCAACGGCAATGCCCAGTCCGGTGGCGCCACCCCCGATAATGCATATATCGAATTCGGGTGTGGAATCCAGTTGCTCGATTAGTGATTGCCGGTTCATGATCTGCTTTATGTTTCGGCAAGCCTGCCTGTCCGGTAGGCAGGCTCATGGTTCGATAAACTCACCATGACAGCAGTTTTACCCAGTGATAGCCGAGGGGTGATAATCTTTTATTTAAAGTTTTTTATAGCCATTTCCTGCCTAATGTCAGTCTGAGCCTGCCGAAGACCAGGCAATACTGGCTTTCACGGCTCTTTGCCAGCCATTCACCAGTTGATTACGTTTATCGGTTTCCATCGCAGGGGCAAAAGACTGATCAATCTGCCATTGCTGCTGGATCTCTTCCACATTTTTCCAGAACCCTACGGCAAGTCCGGCCAGGTAGGCGGCACCTAATGCAGTAGTCTCTGTTATTTTGGGCCGTACCACTTTACAATTGAGTATATCACTCTGGAATTGCATCAACGCACTGTTGACGGTAGCCCCGCCATCCACCCGTAGCTCACGTATTTGTATACCTGAATCCGCTTCCATGGCTTTTAATACATCATAGGTCTGATAAGCGATACTTTCCAGGGCTGCTTTTGCAATGTGCGCATTATTGCTGCCACGGGTCAATCCGAATATGGCACCACGTGCATATTGATTCCAGTGCGGCGCGCCTAAACCGGCAAAGGCCGGAACGAGGTACACCCCGTCTGTATCTTTTACTTGCGCCGCCAGTTTCTCTACATCAGCCGATTTACGGATGATCTTTAGTTCATCACGCAACCATTGTACTACCGCACCGGCAATGAATACACTTCCTTCCAGGGCATATTCTGTTTTATCATTGATCTGCCAGGCAATGGTGGTGAGCAGATTGTTTTTTGAGGTAATGGCTTTTTCGCCCGTATTCATGAGCATGAAACAACCCGTACCATAGGTGTTTTTCACCATGCCCGGCTGGGTACAGAGTTGTCCGAACAAGGCCGCCTGTTGATCACCGGCAATACCCGCCACCGGTATCCGGGAGTCTGGTATAATCTGTCCGGTAACCCCGTAAATTTTACTGCTCGGTTTAACGGACGGAAGTATAGCCGGTGGAATATCAAAGATCCGCAGCAGTTCTTCATCCCATTGCAGGGAATGAATATTGAACAGCATGGTACGGGAAGCATTGGATACATCCGTTACATGCACATCTCCATTGGTGAGTTTCCAGGTGAGCCAGGAATCAATAGTGCCGAATGCCAGTTCTCCTTTAACCGCTTTTTCGCGGGCACCGGGGAGATGATCCAATATCCACTTGAGTTTGGTGGCCGAGAAATAAGCATCGATGATCAGTCCTGTTTTCTCCTGAATCATTCCGGCTAATCCGGCGGCTTTTAATTCATCGCAATAGGCAGCGGTACGGCGGTCCTGCCATACAATCGCATTATACACTGGCTGGCCACTTAGTTTATCCCAAACCACCGTGGTTTCCCGCTGGTTGGTAATACCGATGCCTGAAACCTGTTTGGTATTGATTCCGGCCTGGGCCATCGCTTCGGCCATAGTGCCAAACTGGGTGCTCCAGATTTCATTGGCATCATGCTCCACCCAGCCAGGTTGCGGGAAAATCTGTTTGAACTCTTTCTGGGCCTGGCCGATGATGGCGCCCTTTTTATCCACTACGAGGCTCCTGCTGCTGGTGGTGCCCTGGTCGAGGGCCAGGATATAATGTTCAGCCATAAGGAAAAATTATGGAGGTAAGATAAGAGAAATAGAAATACGATTTTATCTTTA
>CAUJFR010000122.1 GCA_963169885.1 Bacteroidota bacterium | reverse complement strand
GTGGAATTGAATTCATCGGAAACCGGAATAGCGGGAACAGGTACTAGCTTTCCCGTATTGGGTTTCTTATACTCCATCACCGGCTCACCTTTTCCATCTTCGTCCGTATCATTCCCGATCACCGGCCAGTCATTGATCCATTTCATCGGTTGCAGGTGAACGATCCTTCCATAGGCCTCTTTATCCTGGAAATGCAGGAACCAGTCTTCCCCGGATGTGGTATTCACCCAGGCGCCCTGATGCGGACCATTAATTGTTGTCTTGCCTTGATCCATCACCACTTTCCGTTCATAAGGGCCATAAATATTTTTTGAACGTAATACGAGTTGCCAGCCGGTACTTACTCCTCCGGCCGGTGCGAAGAGGTAGTAGTAACCATTACGTTTATAGAATTTGGGACCTTCAATGGTTGGATCCGTTTCATGACCGTCATACACCAATACCGGATCCGTAATTGTTTTAGTGCCCTCTTTATTCATTTCCTTTACCACCAGGATAGATTTAAATCCGGCCCGGCTGCCGGCATAGGCATGGGCGAGGTACACTTTTCCATCATCATCCCAGAGCGGACAGGGATCAATCAATCCCTTGCCGGCTTCTACTAATAAAGGTGCAGACCAGGGCCCGTTAATATTTTTTGCCTTGATCAGGTAAATACCAAAATCAGGATCGGGGTAATAGATATAAAACTCATTTTGATGAAACCGGATACTGGGGGCCCAAACACCAGCCCCATGCTGTACTTTATTATAATGTTCTGCCGGAGGTTGAACCGTCAATGCATGCCCGATCAATTCCCAGTTCACCAGGTCTTTTGAATGTAAAATAGGTAAGCCGGGAATATGGGTAAAACTGGAAGAGACCATATAAAAATCCGTACCCACACGGATGGCATCCGGATCGCTGTAATCGGCATGCAGGATGGGATTTCGGTATACGCCATTTCCGTTTCCGGTTTGCGCATTGCTGCAAAACTGCAGGAAGAGCAGCCCGGCTAATAATACATGTTTCATCTTCGTTATTTTAATGACTGCAGCCAGTTGCGCAACCGCTCCGGCCAGTGGTCATTGGTTGTTTTATTCATCAGGCCAAACCCATGCCCGCCTTTCGGATACAGATGAAGTTCGGCCGGAACTTTATTTTTAATACAGGCCCTGTAATACCGGATACTGTTATCAACTGGTACCGCTCCGTCATCACCCGCGTGTACGAGAAAAGAAGGTGGTGTTTGCGCATTCACCTGTAATTCATTACTGAAGAATCGGATCTTATCTTCTGTGGCATTACTCCCCACGAGGTTATTACGGGAACCCTTATGCGTAATTGTGCTGTCGAAACTGATCACCGGATAAATCAGGATGGCAAAATCCGGCCGGCAGGAGCTGCTGTCTGTATTGGCCGCATCGGCTTTGAAATTAAAATGGGTGGCTGCAGTGGAGGCGAGGTGACCGCCGGCAGAGAAACCCATGATACCGATTTTACGGGCGTCAATACCCCAGTCTTTGGCATGACGTCGTACAAAACGGATCGCTTCCTGCGCATCCTGCAATGGGGCCAGGCTGCGGTCCGGTTGCAGACTTTCGTCGGGTAAACGGGATTTCAGCACAACAGCAGTAACGCCCCATTTATTCAGTTCTTCGGCCACCCGTGTTCCTTCTTTATCGAAAGCGAGAATGGTATAGCCACCACCGGGACAGATCACCACAGCCTGTCCATTGGGTTTATCCGGACGAAAAATGGTAAGGGTGGGCGTCAGCACTTTGCTGATACGGGTAACATTATTGCTGGTGACTGATGTTTCGCGGTCAGGGACAGCCTTGTTATTTGGTACAGCCCCGGCATACAGCGGCACAATAACTTCTTTTCGCTTGTCAAAAAGAGATTTATTAAACACCAGGGACTGTTTGGTTTTGAACCAGGATTCGGTTGCACCGAATACTTGCGGGAGGGTATATAAGGCAGCTTCTTTTTCGGTGAGTTGTTTACTCCATTTCACCCGTTTACCGGCATTGGCACCGGGGCCGCTGTTTTTATACTCTGCATAAAAAGTTGTTTTCTCGTTTTCCGGATTACCCCAGTTATCCCATCCAGAAGCTGTTACAGCAGCCGGTAATTGACAACGAAGAAAAACTGTGCGGGCATAATTACGCCAGGGACGACCCAGCGACAACTTGCTCACTCCAGAATCGGCCTTTATGGTACAATCCAGAAATACAAATCCGTATTTATTTCCTTTCGGAGTACTGGCGGCTGTGATAAAGGAGTTGGATTTGCAACGGATCGTACAGGCATTGAACACGGCTGTACCAGGGCCGAATATAAAATCGGTGGTGCCTTCAATAAAGCAATGATCAAATAACTGCCTCGAAGTTTCTCCACTGGTGAAGATCGTGTCCTGATTCCCGAGAAATTTACAATTGGTGAATACCGCTTTGTCAGCATCCACAAATAAGGCCAAGGCTTGTCCTACCGGACCGGCACTATTAACAAAACTGATATTAGCCGCCCGGAATCTATTACCTGAAATTTTCGCAGTATACGAAGTAAAGGTGGTATGTTTTCCTTTTCCCGAGTAATCATCAAACACAATAACCGTACTGTCCACATTTTCCCCGATAAAACTGATGTCGGTATTGGTTGCCGGGACCTCAATTTTTTCGTGATAGGTGCCGTTACGGATATACAGGGTAATCGGGGCTAGCGGATATACCCGCATGGCATCAATGGCATCCTGAATAGTATAATAATCACCAGTCCCGTCTTTTGCAACCGTAAACACATATTTATATTGTTTCGGATTGCTGGTCTGGGCCATAGTTCCGGTATAGCAGAACAACAGTAAGATTATCAGGAGACTGTTTCTTTTCATGGTTTGTCTGATTCGGGATTCCACTATTTTTTTACCGGGGGTAAATAAATCCGGTCATTCAGGTCTGTATGAAGTGTTTTCAGTTCTTTTAATACGATTTGCGCAATCAGCCGGGCACCCAATTCACTGAAATGGGTGTTATCTTCCTTCCCTTCCGGATAATGCGGATGTTCACCCGGTTTGAGTTGAACAAAGAGCAGTTTTGAATTTTCCACTCCCATTTGCTGGTAGAGTTCCTGACTTTTTTTATCAAGGTCAATCAGCAACACCCCGTTTTCTTTGGCCACATCCCTGACGATCTGCGCATATACATCATGGGTGCCTTCAATAATTCCTGCTGCATTGAATTTTCTACGGGCCACAGGTGTGAGCAGGAGCGGGGTGACTTTTTTCTCCCGGGTCTCGGTTACATACCGGACCAGGTTGGCCTTGAATTCTGTTTCTGTGGTATAGGTTTTCTTAGTAGGTACTTCATCATTATGTCCAAACTGTATGAAAACATAATCTCCTTCCCGGCATTCATCCATGATCTGTTTCCAGAGCCCTTCATTTCTGAACGAACTGGTACTGCGGCCGTTTTTGGCTTTGTTAACTACTGTAACAGTACTGTCCCAGAAATACACAAAGGGCATTCCCCATCCGGTTTCGGGATAGTAACGGGGCTCCTTGATGCTGATGGTCGAGTCGCCGGCCAGGAAAATTTTTAGTTTCTTTTTTTCAGGCAGCATAAAAGATAAAAGCGATAGGCTGAATAGGAGAATGACTGTTTTTTTCATTTTACCAGGCTGTTAATGTACACTTCAATATTGGTATAATAACGGTGTAATACGTTTTTTGCGGCATCAGCCGGATCGGCCGGATTCAATCCTTTTTCTTTTTCCCAGGTATCAGGCATGCCGTCTTTATCAGTATCTGCGGGGGCGGGAGCCGAACGAAGGACGGGCCAGGCATTAATGGTCAGTTCATACGCGGTGCCATGCGGGAAGCCACCCTGCACATCAATAAACCGCCCTGTACGGTTGCGAACATCATTCACGATACGTTGGTCGAGGGTGTCTCTGCGTAAACTGGCTCCCGCTGATAGCAGGACTGCTTCATAGGAAACGGTGGCCGCTTCTACGGGTAGTGCTTCAGCCGGATGGGCTTCTTTAATGACAAATTTCTTTTTATCTTCTTCGGTTCCGCTATTGCCC
>CAUJFR010000121.1 GCA_963169885.1 Bacteroidota bacterium | reverse complement strand
TTCACCCTGGCTGAATAGCTGAGCGTGATCAGGTTTTTTGTCTGTGCTACCTGGCGGTCTTTTAAGGTACCGCAAGATTCGAGTTTGGCCACATACTGATTAAACAGGGCTTCCGCCATTTCCTTATTCGCAACAAAACTGCTGGCCTCATAGCTGACAATTTTATTTTCCTTCAGTTCCATCACATCATACCAGTCCTCCACACGGAGTTTTTTCTTTTCCAGGCCCATACCGGGCAGACTGGTTTCATAATCATCCAGTCCCGAAATACTGTTCTTCTTCGGATTGGAACGCACGTTTTTAAACCCGTCACTGCTGGCCTCCATGATTTTCAGCAGGTCATTACAGAGCGCCGGATCGGCTACTTTTGCTACAGGCGGCGCACGACGGGGTACGGATTCCACCCCTAATATAACATAGAGTTCACTGGCACTGATCCGGTGTCTATACACTTTTATCTGCATCAGCGGTCCTTCATCATTCTGGTTAAAGGCAAAAAAAGTAGTATCGCCTGAGGGGGTTGGTACCGGTTTGAATAACTTATACGCCAGGCAGGAAGATGAATTGTATAGCAGTTGTTGCTGTACAAAATTAACAGCCTCATTAAACTCAGCAGGCTGATTACTCAGGATCAGCATCGCGATAAAGCTCCCCTTCCCATCGGTGGAATCATATACTGGGAATTGCTTGTTCACCCCGGTTTGCGGCAAAGTAGTTGCGATTCCTTCCAGTTGCTGCGACGGCACCTGCGGATGCCGGTATTTCGCCAGCTCCGATTTGCAGATTACATCGAGTATAGTGGTAAAATCATCTTTAGCAAAATAATCCGTCTTTTTTGTACCGGCAGCTACATCCGGGCAACCTTTATTGGCCTTTGTACCTTTTACCGTTGGACACAGGTCTTCAGCATCGGGTACGCCATCCGCATCGCTGTCGGGCGTTTGAGCAAAAAGAACATTTCCGGCTATTATAATTAAAAAGCCGGCCAGCATATTTTTCACTGTTTGTTTTATCCGCATAGTTGATCTGATTAACTGTATACTTACCGTCACCCCTGCAAACTGACTGCTCCGATGACCCGATTTTTGAATTCTTTTGTTTTCTTTTTTACCTTCTTTTTATACGTGAAATTTCCCCAAAAGAAAATCACCTGACCTGACTGGTGAATATCCCCCACGTTTCCGCTGGCAGACGTACCGTCAAAACCGGTAATAACGGCCTCTTCTTCAGGAGCACCCGTTATGAAATTTTTTCGCTTCAGCATATAATAGGCCTGTTTAGGTTCCAGGAAATAAAAATAATCCCCGGCCACATGCAGCCACTTGCGTTCCCGAACTTTGTCGGTATACATACTTTCCATGTCCACCTTGGCGATTTTATAGTCCTTGTTAGCTACCAGGTCGTGACACCAGTATTCCGTCCTGAGCATACTGCCGAGGTCCGCACTGATACCATAAAACATTCTGGCACCTTGAAACAATAACATTTTTCTATTTTCCCCAATTGGGGTTAGCCCATTTTCACCTTGCAGCGATAATACTGGTTGGAGTGTGCCATCCATCTTCAATTCCACCACCCGCCGGTATCCAAACAAATAAATAGTGCCGTTATTTACCACCACCTCGTCCAGGTTACTTTCAAATTTTGCCAGCACCGCGGCTTTCCTGTCTTTAAACTGAAGTACGAAGTGCCGGCCTTTATCGGTTCCTTTTTCATAAGCACCCAGCATAAACGCTTCTCCATTTGTGTTGTCGAACAGGGATAGGATACGGATGCCGTTCTTCGCAAAATCAAATCCCGCAAAATCATAATAATAGGGACGCTCATTATTTCCATTGGTCTTCCTGAATTCTTTGATCTGCACTTTATAATTAGCCGAATCATAATAGTACACTTTGTCATTGGTGACCGCTATTCGTTTCCAGAGATTCTCCCCGCTCAGTTTCATGTCCGTTTCATAAACCAGGTAATGGACCGCAGGTAACGGGTCTTCGTCATGAAGCACCGACAGACTTTTAAATGGCAGTATCCCCGCTTCCAGAAAAAACACAAAGATCACCCTGTTTTTATAAGCACTCAGGCGGTAAGACATATCCCCACCTTCTATCTCCCTGTTAAACTGAACGGTCTTTCCGGATGCAGGGTCAGTTGCCTGAATGGTCTGATCCGTTACCGGATCGATACGAAACAGCCTGTAATGATAGAGCTTACCATCCGTTGATTTACTACGCGTCAACATATAGAGAAATTTCTCTGTAGCAACCACATCGAAGATCTCTCCTTTTCCCCCGGTACTGGTTAAAACCCGGGTACCGCTGGCTGTTCCATTTGTTTCCAGCAAACCTTCATAGTCTTTATAAATGATATAACTTTTATTGCCAATAAACTGTGGCCTGAAAAATTTGCCGGCATCTTTAAAATCCCAGAACCAGGCGTCACGATCATCCAGCAACTCGTTTTTTACCTGGGCTGGCAAAGAAATGAGTTGAAAAAAAAGAACAACGGAAAGTATAATCCGTCTGCTAAAATTCCTGTTCATTATTTCTTGCTTTTAATAAACACGCTCATGGGTATTACGATTGACATCTGTGAAGTTCTCAGCTTCATCCAGTACAGATCTTGTTGTTTGTCTGACGGGGTGATATCTTTCAAACCGGACATCAGGGTCAGGGTCGCAAAGAACAGTCCGGGGGATTGGTAGATCAGGTTGACCAGATACCCGTAATCAGTCCGGCTACGGTTATCCGTTGCCGTTTCCCCGAATTTAAAATTAGTCCAGCCACCCGTACCCTTGTATTTACCCGACAAAGCCATTCCCGCATAGGCCCCACCACCAAACCCGAATATTTTGTGCTTGCCCAGCATTACGTTCATGGAAACCGGCGCATCCAGGTATACCACCCGGGTGCCTTTGTATCCCCTTGAGTTCAGGTCACCTCCCAGGGTAAAAAATACCCGTTCGCCCAGAAACTGCATGAACTGCAATCCGATACCATACCCGACCCGGCTATCGGCCGAACTGGGATCACCGCCATCTCTCTTAATGGCAATATTGCCCACATTCAGTGAAGGCTTCAGTACGAGAAGGGATTTAGGATCATTTTGTGCCCGGGAGGCTATTGAAAAAAGGAGAACCGGGATCAGAAAATATTTTTTAGCACT
>CAUJFR010000120.1 GCA_963169885.1 Bacteroidota bacterium | reverse complement strand
TCTGACTCAGGCCACTCTGCTGCCACCGGCGGATACCCTTAAACATTTTTTGCTCAGTACCGTTTTGCATAACCGTTTTGTAATCAAAATTATTACAACGGATCACTACAAATAAGATGGGTTGGACGGTGGGTTACGTTCCAGCAACGTCAGCGACCAAAAATTGGCCGCCGCAGACTGAATGTAGAAGACCCGGGCTTCCCAGGCCTTTATTTTGGTGATAATTGTAAAATGATGAGAGAAGCTGATACCTGCAAATGCCTCATAAAATGCCTTATTTTCAATTAGGTTCGACAGTGTCGAACTAATTGAAAACCCCTCTCCAAAACCACTCAGCCCAATTTGGTTCGACGCCATCGAACTAATTACAATATGGGGTGCATAAGCCTCCGCAAACAGCCTTATTTTTTTAAGATTACCCGAAGAAAATCCCTTTAGTCCCGGCAACTCCTTTTGCAGGTCTGCTGAAATTTGGTCAAGCACTTTAGCACCCCATTTCTGGGCCTTTATCTTCTCCGATATCATCAGCCCGGTTTTAAAATAAAGCATCAGTTGCTCCCGGTTGGCAAGCCTGGCTGCAGCATAGCGGCTTTGTATAATCTGCTTTTTTATAGACTGTATAAATTCTATGTAGCTTTTATCAATTTTCATAGCCTTAAATTTTTTAGTTCCAAATGTTTAATAATCAATAAATAAAAAAGACTTGCCGTATCTTTATGCAGTTAAAAGATTTGCAAGTCTTGTTAAATCAGGGATAAAATGGTTCGAAAAATGTCCGTGCAGGGCAACAAAAACCCCGCATCCGCGGGGTTTTTGCATTTATAGTCTGTTGATTACTACCGGATCAGCATAATACTTCCCTTTTTAAATATCATCCTACCCGTATAATCGGTGCCTTGCACCATAAATACAAAATTATTGGTATCCTGTAACTGGCCCTTTATCCGGCCATCCCAGCCATCCCCGATCCGGCTGGTCTGAAACACCAGTTGCCCCCAGCGGTTAAAAACACGGAAATACTCAAGCCTGGAAATCCCCACACAAATCGGGAATACCTTATCATTTACCCCATCATTATTGGGTGTAAATCCGGTGGGTACAAAAATATCAGGACCAGTTTTGAAAACAGTGATCCGGATATCATCTTCCCCATAACAACCATCAGGATTCGTGGCACGCACGATATAGGTTATATAATCCCCGTACTCTGGACCAAGGCTAGCCACCGGATTATATATGTTGGTAAAACTAAGACCGGTACCTGGTGACCAGTTAAAGTTCGTGGCAGTTGGATCATTGACCGTAGCTTCCAGCTGCAGGGGTTGATTGGCCACAATCGATGTATCATTCCCGGCAAAAACAACAATACGTGGCCTGACCTGCACCACAAAAGTATCCCGGTAAATATTCGGACATCCGGCATTGGTCACACTCAGTACATAACTGGTAGTAGAACGAGGGCTTGCAATGGCATTAATTATTTGAGGTATTGTTGTTACAGTTCCCGACCCCTGACTGGACAATGTACTGGCATTGGACCAGGTATAACTGGTGCCGGTAGTAATGGTCGCATTCAGGTTTGCAGTAGTACCAAAACAAATGGTGGAGAAATCCGGCGTAATCACCGCGGCAGGATAGGACACATTGGCAAAATTGATCGTGGCAATGGAACTCGTATCAGCAGGACAAACCCCGCTCTTTACCACTGCCCTGTAATATTGTGTGGCGTTGACACCAAGCACCGGATGAATCGCACTCGTATTTACCGGCACGACACCGGCCCAGTTTGTATTATCAAAAGAACGTTGCCAGTTTTCAACCGCACCGGTATGCCCGCTTAAAGTGAGCAGATTATCTGCATTTTGTTCAAGACAGATCGTAGTACTTGCCGGACTTACAGTTCCAGCCACAGTACGTGGGTCAACGGTTATAATGGCCGCCGCACTGGTATCAATCCTGCAGGCTGCACCATTCTGAACCAGGGCTCTGTACTGTGTGGTGCTGGTAAGATTTTGTGCTGTATAACTGGTGGTTTGGTTTCCAATAATGTTCCAGCTCAATCCATCAATGGATGAGATCCAGTTGATCACCGTTCCTCGTTCGCCGGCTAAACTTAGCAAGGTATTATTCGTACCAGAACAGACCGTGTTATTACTGTTAACCTGTCCGGGAATAGTGGCAAGTGTAGTAGTGACATTTAGTGTGTCCCTCAAATCTGCACAACCATTGATCTCGTGTGCAATGATCTGCCCCCCATTCGTGCCCGCAATTACATTCAGAATATTGGAGTTGGCCCCGGATACAATTGTCCAGCCGGCAGGAACGGTCCAGTTATATACGGCGCCGGCTAATGCAGGAATGGAATAGGTCATATTGGTATTAGCACAGGCCACCGGACTGCCGCTGATCTCCAGACCTGCACATGTATTACGTACCGCTACATAAGCATAGGCAAAGTGCCCGCCAGGTGCACAGTTATCTGTTTCAAATGTCAGTGTAACCTGACGCCCGCGATAAGCAGAAAGATCAAAAGTAACTTCTGTCCATGCCTTGGTCCATACATCATAAAGCAAGGTCCCTGAAACATTATTATTTCCTGTATGTGAAAGAAAGGGTACAGGGCTGAGGGAAAATCCGTTGGCCAGGGCCGCGGCCGTATCAAGTGTGGCACCCGTTGAGCCTGAACCTGTACCACCGCTGCCTGCATCATTAAAGGTGGGCAGGTAATACTGCGGGGATGCACAGGTTACTGTACTGTCTTCGGTGGACAAAATCGCTTTAAAAAGAGGTTGTTGATTTGAATTGTGCGTACCATTTTCAAGCACCATGGCATAAGCATAGGTCATTGTAAAAGGAACGGCCGGTGATCCGGCGGGCACATCAATCGTATATGAAAGGGCACGTACAAATCCACCCGGGTTTGATGAAGTTCCTCCATTTGCAGCCCGTAGGTCAAAGGATGTGGAAGTGGAACCCAGTTTTACTGAATACCCATATGAATAGCCATTAATCGTGGGAATCAAAGGAAAACTCCCGTATAAATCAGACCCCTGGGTGGAAATCACTTCTACCCCGGTACTTGACATCGTGTATTCCGGGATAAGGCGCAGGCCATTATTGGGGGGCGGATATAACTGGAACCCTCCATTCAACAGACCGGTCCGGGCAGACCAAAAACGCATATCCCCGGATGAAAAATTAATATTACTCGGGCATTGCTGATTCTGGGCAAAGGTAAAACCTGCCAGCAGTAGTAAAACAGAGACAACCAGCGCTTGTCTCACAGACCAGATTCCGGAAAAATGGTTGTTAAATGCTTTCATAAAGACACTGGCCTGTTTTACAGCTATTTTAGTTTAACGCTTATTTTATTTTTTTGTTTTATCCACGCGGGCACACACTGGCGGTTCCGATTGGTAAAACAAATGTATCTATTCGGGACAGATAGAAATATGACTATCGTTACACTGCCCGTTTTAATCGGTAAGTCCGGGAAAAAGGTTCCCTCTGCTAGTGAATTTCAGCAATTTAGTATGGGAAAATACGAAAACTCAATGGCAGGACCCAAGCCATTGATTCTGACAGCATCCGGCAGGCCGGGTTTAACCCAAAAGGTTTTTTAGTTTAATTTTTGAAGACAAAGCTGAAGACTTTCCTTCCAGCTTACAGGTGTTACTCCAAAAGTGGTGAAAATTCCGGATGTTTTCATGGCCGAATAAGCCGGCCTTTTGGCCGGGGTCGGATACTGAGCACTGGAAATCGGGTGTAGCTGGCAGCTGAGTCCGCTGAGTTCCCTGATGGCAACAGCAAAATCATACCAGCTGATCACACCGGTATTACTGAAATGATAGATACCCGGAATCCAGTTACCGCCAGTAATAATCTGCATAATTACCATTGCCAGGTCTGCAGCATAGGTGGGCGAACCCAACTGGTCATTGACCACATTCAGCTCCGTTCGTTCGCTCATCAGTTTCCGCATCGTTTTCACAAAATTCTTTCCGAATTCAGAATAGACCCAGGAAGTACGAATAATGATGGAGGCCGGATTATACCGAACGGCTTCCTGCTCTCCCATTAGTTTAGATGCACCATAGACGGTTTGTGGATTTACAGGCGCATCAGTAGAATAGGGAGTTGTGGCGTTGCCATCAAATACATAATCGGTGGAGATATGAATAAACTTTGTGCCGTATTCTCTGCACACGGCCGCCAGTACCCCTACGGCTTCCCCGTTTACCTGGAAAGCAAGGTCTTTTTCCGTTTCAGCCTTGTCTACAGCGGTGTAGGCGGCACAATTAACAAGGTATTGTGGCTTATACCCTTTGAAATAATTACGTACCAGTTCAAAATGATGAATGGGCAGGTCTTCCCGGGATAAAAAAATAAACCGGTAACCTGGATACGCCCCTTCCAGTTGTTTTAACTCTTTGCCGAGTTGCCCATTGGCTCCTGTCACCAGTATAGTCGGCACTTCAGCCATTATCCGTTAAATTCAAATGTGTTGTGGCAATTGGCCAGTGAGGGTAATAGCAAATCCTTCCCGGAAACAATAATTTTATCTGCAGGCACCTGCCAGTCTATATTCAAGGCCGGGTCATTATATAAAATTCCGCCTTCACTTTCTTTTGAATAATATCCGTCACACTTATACAACACTTCTGCCTGTTCACTTAAAACAGAAAAACCATGCGCAAAACCCTTGGGCACCAGGAGCTGTTTTTTATTATCTGCTGAAAGAAGAATAGTAAATACTTTTCCAAAAGCAGGAGATCCTTTCCGGATATCCACCACTACATCTATAATTTCACCGCTCAGAACTCGCACGAGTTTAGATTGTGCAAAAGGTGGCAACTGGTAATGTAATCCACGGATCACACCGTAAGATGAACTGGACTGGTTATCCTGGACCCATTGCGTGAAAACGCCCTTTTCCTGGAAAACCTGGTTATTAAACGACTCAAAGAAATAACCGCGGCTGTCCTGGAAAACCCGTGGTTCAAAAATGTATAATCCCGGAAATGGCGTATCAGTAAATGGCATATTACAGGCTCCAGTAAGTCCGGTTATTTATTTTGTTTCTGAAAATTCCTTTCAGATCAGCGATCATGGCATGTGGCTTGGTAATACTGGCAAAATACTGCTCATCCAGCTCTTTGTATTGCTTATGTGGCACCGGGATGATCACCGCATCATAATCAGTGGCTTCTTTTTTCACCAGGCCAAAGCCGTATTCATGTTCCAGTTCGTCGGAATCGGCATGCGGGTCTTCCACCTCAACATTTACATAATATTCTTTCAGCGCTTTCACCACATCACTTACTTTGGAGTTCCGGATATCACTGACATCTTCTTTAAAGGTAGCGCCTTTGATTAACACTTTTGATGATTTAACATCCCCGTTATTTTTAATGATATGCTGAATCACTTTCTTGGCAACGTATTTACCCATATTGTCATTGATATTACGTCCGGCCAGTATCACTTCTGAGTGATAGCCAAGCTCTTTGGCCTTATGGGTAAGGTAATAAGGATCCACTCCGATACAATGCCCCCCTACCAATCCAGGCTGGAACTTCAGGAAGTTCCATTTAGTACCGGCAGCTTCCAGTACTTCATAGGTATTGATGCCCATTTTGTCGAAAATCAACGAAAGTTCATTCATCAGGGCAATATTCAGGTCACGTTGCGTATTCTCAATGATCTTTGCAGCCTCCGCCACTTTGATATTGGAAGCACGGTGAACACCCGCTTTTACCACTAACTCATATGTTTTGGCGATTTCCTCCAGCGAAACTGCATCACAACCGGAAACCACTTTAACGATAGAAGAAAGGGTATGCTGTTTATCACCCGGATTGATCCGCTCAGGGGAATAACCGAGTTTGAAATCGGTAATATTTTTCAGCCCGGATAATTTTTCAATAATTGGCAGACAATCTTCCTCCGTACATCCCGGATATACAGTTGACTCAAACACCACATAGTCTCCCTTTTTTATGACCTTCCCTACCGTTTCAGAGGCCTTCTGTACCGGAGTCAGATCAGGTACATTGTGTTCATCAACGGGGGTGGGTACCGCTACGATGAAGAACTTTGCTTCCCGCAACACATCCAGAGAATCGGTAAATGTTATATCGCAACCCTCAAAAGCTTCTTTCTCCAATTCATTGCTGGGGTCAATCCCCTGCTTCATCATCTCAATCCGTTTGGCACTGATATCAAAACCAATCACTGAAATTCGCCTGGCAAATTCAAGTGCAATCGGAAGCCCGACATAGCCCAGTCCGATAACCGCCAGTTTTTCTTTTTTATCTACTAATTCCCGGTACATGTGTGGTATAGGTTTAATATTTATTTATTGTTATTTACGAATCCGAGAATGGTCCGGGTGATATACTCCAATTGCTCCTGATCCAGTTCCGTATGGATCGGCAATGAGATTACCCGACTGGTCAGCCAGTCTGTCACCGGCATCTCTTTTGCCGGAATACCGGATTGTTCAAACATTTTCTGCCGGTGCCCGGGAACAGGATAATAGATCATGGAAGGAATTCCCTTTTCCGCCAGGTACTGGGACAGTGCATCCCTGTCGATACCTTCCAGGACCAGGGTGTATTGATGAAATACATGATGTGACCAGGGGGCCCTGGCGGGAACGCGGATTTTATCATTCCCCCTGAAAGCCTGATCATAAAAATCTGCAGCTGCCCTGCGGGCCGATGCATATTCATCCAGGTGAGACAGCTTGATATCCAGAACGACCGCCTGAATGGTGTCCAACCGGCTGTTACAACCCACCACATCGTGATAATAGCGCCGGCTCTGTCCATGATTGGCAATCATTTTCAGTTGCCTGGCAAGTTCATCATCATTGGTGAAAATAGCCCCTCCGTCACCATAAGCTCCCAGGTTCTTGGATGGATAAAAGGAGGTACAACCAATATGGCCGATCGTTCCGGTCTTCTTTTTAACACCATCGGAGAAAGTATAATCAGCCCCGAGCGCCTGTGCATTATCCTCGATAACATATAGATTATTTTTCGCCGCAATGGCCATGATTTCCTCCATGGGTGCCGCCTGTCCGTAAAGATGTACCGGCACAATGGCACGGGTACGCGGGGTAATCGCTTTTTCAATAGCCGCCGGATCAATACAAAAAGTTTCCGGATCCACTTCGACGAATACTGGAGTCAGTCGCAGCAGCGCGATCACTTCTGTAGTAGCGATATACGTAAAAGAGGGTGTAATCACTTCATCACCGGGCTGCAACCCCAACGCCATCATTGCAATCTGAAGGGCGTCAGTTCCATTTCCACAAGGAATTGTATGTTTAACCCCCAGATAGGCGGATAGATTTGAAGCAAAGGTTTGCACCGGCTTCCCATTAATAAAAGCAGAACTTTCAAGGACTCCAATAACCGCCTGATCGACTTCTGTTTTGATTTTCTGATACTGGGTGTGGGTATCAACCATTTGAATTTGCCTCATAAAACGGGGTGTTATTTCTTAAGTGTCGCAAAAATAGTAAAATACGGGTAGTTTGCACGATTGCCTGTACTTTTGTTACAAGTTCAAAGACAACAACTTGGCCGTTTTCTTTTACAATATTTTTCTCTGGGTTTTTAAAGCAGGTATTCATATCGCCTCCCTGTTCAGCACAAAAGCATCAAAATGGGTGCAGGGGCGGAAAGGCCTGTTTGAAAAACTGGAAGCGGCGATTCCCGCAAATTCAAAAATCGTCTGGATGCATTGTGCCTCCTTAGGAGAATTTGAACAAGGCCGGCCGCTGCTGGAAAAAATGAAAGACCAATATCCGGAATACCGGTTCCTGCTGACTTTTTTCTCCCCTTCCGGCTATGAAGTGCAAAAAAATTATACCGGGGCTGACTGGGTCTTTTACCTGCCGGCTGACGGACCAACTAACGCCCGTCGATTCCTTGAAATTGTCCACCCCAGCCTGGTAATCTTTGTTAAATACGAATTCTGGTACTATTATCTCAAAAAAATTAAATACCGGAACATTCCGTTGGTGCTTGTATCTGCTTTGTTCCGCAAGGATATGAGTTTTTTCAGTTGGTATGGAGGACTCCAGCGGAAAATGCTCTCCCGGTTTGATCATCTTTTTGTACAAAATGAAAGTTCAGCTGAACTCATCAGGGGTATTATTGGGGCCGGGAATTGTACGGTTTCCGGCGATACCCGCTTTGACCGCGTGGCGGCAATTGCCGGCCGTTTTGAACCCATACCACTGGTTGAAGAATTTTCGGGCAACAGCCCGCTGCTCGTAGCCGGGAGTACCTGGCCCGATGACGAAAAAGTGTTAGCAGGAGCCTGGCAGGGGCTTAACATTACAGGCCTGAAAATAATAATTGCCCCGCACGAGATTGATGAAAAACATATGCTGGAAATCAAAAACCTGTTCCCGGAAGCCGTCCGTTTTTCTGAAGCCAAAACAGGTTCAATCAAAGAAAAAAAAGTGCTGATCATCGATAATATCGGAATGCTTTCCCGTCTGTATAAATATGGCTGGCTAACTTATATCGGAGGAGGGATGAATAAAAACGGGGTGCATAATGTGCTGGAAGCTGCCGTTTATAGCAAAATTGTGTTGTTTGGCCCTTTTTACCATAAATACAATGAAGCAACTGGCCTGGTCAGTTGCGGAGGAGGAATCTCATTCACTGATGAAGAAAAAAACGGGCAAACCCTGAAACTGATTATAGAAACCTTAGCTGATGATGAGCGCGAATACCAGATACGAAGTGAGTCGGCCGGACATTTTGTGCAGTCAAACCGCGGTGCCACCAATAAAATAATTCACTATTTTCAGGAAAAACGTCTTTTAACCAATTGATCGAAATGTAAAACGGTGGGGCTGCTGGTATCCCATCCCAGTTTCAATTTGAGTTCCCGGCTGATCCAGAACTCCGCTTCTGCATAAATATTGAAATTATTGATAGTCCGGATACTCCGTTCATAAGTATTTTCATCTCCCCTGAATAACTCATTCAGAAAAATAAACCGGTCATTTATTCCGATCGCTTTGCGCAGGTCTTTCACCGGCGTTTCTTTCAGGACTTCCATCAGCTCGGTCTTTACTTGTTTCAACCGGTCATTCAGTGACTCCTCAAGGGCTGTGTGATCATTGACCTCATTTCCACGGGGCGGCGGAGCTTGATGTGAAAGAGTTGGAATTTCTGTCATAGGATCAAAAAGCATGTCCAGCTGGCCATTTTTCTGGACCACGGCAATATTATCCTCCTCTACAAGCAGGGTCTCCTTTTTTTCCACCACTTTCTCCGCTACAGCGGCTGCAGCCGGCATAGACTTTTCATAGCCAGCCGATGGGGCCGTTCTTTCCTCAACCTGTACGGGGCTGGAAGGCAGTATCACGGCTACTTTTGCGGTTCCCAACCCCTGGCTGTTCCTGGTTCCGGACCTTGTCAGCTCCAGTTGGATCAGTTGAACGGTACCCAACAATACAGCCGGGTCAGCCTGCTGGTCAGATTGCTGCTTTAATTTATTTATGAGCGATGCTATTCGTTCCATTCATTTATATTTGGCGCCGGTAAAACCGACCCATTAAAGTTACAAACAGTTTGCCAATAAACCCATTTACCCATAACCCTTGCTAAATCTTAACAATGTTTATTGAACCCAATACCAGTGGTGAACGGCGCGGCAGTATTGAAGTGATTTGCGGATCGATGTTCAGTGGTAAAACCGAAGAGCTGATCCGGCGGCTCAAACGGGTAAAGATTGCCAATCAGAAAGTGGAAATTTTCAAGCCTGCTATCGATATACGTTATGATGAGGTAAAGATTGTATCCCACGATGCTCAGGCCATTCTCTCCACCCCGATTGATAATTCACAGAAAATCCTGTTGATGGCCGGCGACGCCGATGTGATCGGCATAGACGAAGCCCAGTTTTTTGATCCAGAAATTGCCAATGTTTGTGATGAACTGGCTTTCCGTGGAATCCGGGTGATCGTTGCGGGGCTGGATATGGATTACCTGGGCAAACCTTTTGGCCAGATGCCGTTTATTATGGCAAAAGCGGATTATGTCACAAAACTTCATGCAATCTGTATGAAATGTGGCAGTATTGCCAATTATTCATACCGCAAAATCCCAAATGAAGACCAGGTGATGCTGGGTGCCACAGATGCCTACGAACCCCGCTGCCGGAAATGTTATTACGAGAAATAATAGTCTGTTCTTCGACCCTATAATGATTACTTTTGCAAGCAATAAAAATCTATCAGCCAATTCAGCCACATACTAACCCTTTTTAAAAAAGACCTGTTGCTCGAACTCCGGCAGCAATACAGTTTCTATGGTATCCTGCTGTATATAGGTGCCACCATTTTTGTCCTGTTTATGGCAATTGATGGTCCGGAAAGTGCTGTCTGGAACGGCTTGTTCTGGGTGATTCAGCTATTTATCTGTATTAATGCCGTGGCCAAAAGCTTTCTGCAGGAAAGCCGGGGACGCATGCTCTATTTTTACTCCATTGCCAGTCCCACCGCTTTTGTATTATCTAAACTGCTTTTCAACTCGCTGCTCATGATTATCATGAGTCTGCTGAGCCTGCTGCTTTTTACGATGTTCCTGGGTAACCCCATCCTGAAAGCCGGCCCGTTTGTTGGCCTCGTCTTGTTAGGGGGATGGAGCCTCAGCCTTGTATTCAGCTTCCTGGCCGCAATTGCTGCTAAAGCGCAACAGAATGCCGCTATCATGGCGGTGCTCGGGTTCCCGATCATTATTCCCCAACTGATCCTGTTAATGCGCTTGTCGGGAGCGGCGTTTTCACCCCTGCTCAGCATACCATTGAGTACTGTACTCATGCTCGTAGCCCTGGATGCCCTGATCATATTACTCGCCGTTATCCTGTTTCCTTTTCTTTGGAAGGATTGACTTTTAACGCCTGGCGGCCTGATTTTTATCAAAAGAAAATTTAGCTTCATTTAGCTGGAGCACCTTAATTTTGCCACAGTTTACCGGTCTGGAAAAGACCCTGAAAATGACCAACGAAAAAAACTATATGCATAAGTCCTGGTGGAAACTCCTTGCGGTGGTCTTGCTGACCTACACGGTGATTGCCGGCTTCCTGGGACCTGTCCCCCACCTCCCTTTATTACAGGAAACCATTCGTAATTTATATTTCCACGTATGTATGTGGTTTGCCATGATGATCCTGTTTACGGTTTCTGTGGTCAATTCCATCCGATACCTGCGGACGTTCAATCTGAAATATGATATCTATGCCCGCCAGTTTGCCGTGGTGGCGATTGTATTCGGTATTTTAGGGTATAGCACCGGGGCGATTTGGGCCTCCTACACCTGGGCCGATCCAAATAAGCCAGCAGCCAATGCGTTCAGTACGATTGCCCGGGACCCAAAACTGATCGGGGCGGCCATTGCATTATTGGTCTATTTTGCCTACCTTATTCTGCGCGATTCCGTACAGGATATGGACAAGAAAGCAAGAATCAGTGCGGTTTATAATATTTTTGCCTACGCCATCCTTTTCCCTTCGATCTGGATTCTTCCAAGAATTTTGCCAAGTTTGCACCCAGGCAATGATGGTGAAAATCCGGCACTGGATGTAAAAAATGATATAGACAGTGGTATGCGGCTGGTATTTTATCCGGCCGTTATCGGCTGGACGCTCCTGGGAGTATGGATTGCAACTTTGAAAATCCGCTTCAACTTATTGAAAGAAAAAAAGATGTCCGCATGAAAATAATCAGACAGTTATTGCTTCTACTACCGGCCCTGCTTCTTTCCCTGCTCACGCTGGCACAGAGCAAACCGGTTGAAATGGCTGACACGATGCGCAGCAATGGCCGTATCTATGTGGTTGTGGCTGTAGCCCTTACCATTATGGCCGGACTCATCCTCTATGTTTTCAGACTGGATCGTAAGATTTCCCGCCTGGAAAAAGAATCCAACTAACTATTTACCGGTCAGCAAAACAGAATGATTCGCTGGCCGTTTATGCTTTTATATAATAACGAACGATTGCTATAACCTAAAAAAGAAACCATGTCACACAAGTACAGTTTTTTTGGCGCGGTGGAAAGAAGTTTCGACAAAGCAGCCAAATTCACCAAATGGGACAAAGGCCTGCTGGATCAGATCCGCCAGTGCAATGCTGTTTACCAAATGCGCTTCCCTATTAAAAGAGATGACGGAATCATTGAAGTCATTGAAGCCTATCGCGTACAACACTCACACCACAAAACTCCCTGTAAAGGCGGTATCCGTTTTGCCGCAGAAGTAAATCAGGATGAAGTAATGGCCCTGGCCGCCCTGATGACTTACAAATGCACCATTGTGGATGTGCCGTTTGGGGGCGCCAAAGGAGGCATCCGGATTGACCCGAAAAAATATTCTGTTTTTGAACTGGAAAAAATAACCCGCCGTTACACATCTGAACTGATCCGTAAAAAATTCATCGGGCCCGGCACGGATGTACCTGCTCCGGACTACGGAACCGGTGAGCGCGAAATGTCCTGGATACTGGACACTTATACGGCTATGCACCCCGGAGAGATCGATGCCGCTGGTTGTGTAACAGGTAAACCGATTTCTCAGGGCGGTGTGCGCGGACGTCGCGAAGCCACCGGACTGGGTGTATTCTTTGGTATCCGTGAAGTTTGTAATATACCGGATATCATGAAGAAACTGGATATGCCCACCGGTGTGGAGGGTAAGAAAGTGGTGGTTCAGGGTTTGGGTAATGTGGGATACCACTCAGCCAAATTCTTCCAGGATGCCGGTGCAAAAATCATTGGCCTCGCAGAATACGAAGGCGCTATCTGGAGTAATGATGGACTGGATGTGGATGCCGTATTCCAGCACCGTAAAAAAACTGGCTCAATCCTTAATTTCCCGGGGGCAACCAATTTTGCCAAATCAGGTGATGCGCTCGAAATGGAGTGCGATATCCTGATTCCTGCTGCCCTTGAAAATGTTATCGATGGTCATAATGCCCCCAATGTAAAAGCCAAACTGATCGGTGAAGCCGCTAACGGACCACTGACACCGGAAGCAGATGAAATTTTCTCAAAAAAAGGAATCATCGTGGTTCCAGACATGTACCTGAATGCAGGTGGGGTAACCGTTTCCTATTTCGAATGGCTGAAGAACCTGAGTCATGTACGCTATGGCCGCCTCGAAAAACGTTTC
>CAUJFR010000119.1 GCA_963169885.1 Bacteroidota bacterium | reverse complement strand
TTAAACACGGCAGGTTTGGCCAGTTTATAACCAGTAAGCAGCAGGATGGCCGCCAGGGCAGATAATGGGATTTTATTCAATAAACCAGGAATCAGGATTATCGAAATCAATAACATGGCGCCATGCACAATCGTAGCCAATTTTGTTTTACCACCGGCATTTACATTCGCACTACTGCGAACGATCACACTGGTAACCGGTAATCCGCCGATCAGTCCGGCCACCGTATTACCCACTCCCTGCGCAAATAATTCTTTGTTGGTATTCGTTACCCTTCGTTGCGGATCCAGGTTATCCACGGCTTCAATGCTCAGCAGGGTTTCCAGGGAAGCAATCAGTGCAATGACGATGCCATATACGATGACTGATCCGTTTAAAAATCCGTTGAAATCAGGCAGGGTGAAAAAGCTGAAAAACTCACTCGCAGAGGACGCCACTTTGATTTGCACCAGGTGTTCGTTCATAACCGCCAGCTGACTGCCGGACTTTATCCATATCTCATTGATGACGACTGAAACAACCACAGCGATCAATGCACCGGGTACAAAGCTGACTCTTTTTTTGATAAAAGGCATATCCCATACCACCATGATAATGATGGAAATCAGGCAGAGCAGGAACACACCTACTTCAATATGCTGCAGGGGTTGCAGCAGTTCATGAAGGTCTTCCTGTCCATAAGGAAACAGCTCGGTGATATTCCCTTTTTCATCTTTATCATACCCGAACGCATGCGGAATTTGTTTGGCGATGATCAGGATACCAATACTGGTCAGCATCCCTTTGATCACACTTCCGGGTATATAGTTCGCGATTCCTCCCAGTTTGGCCACACCCAGCAGCATTTGTAAAATACCGGCAATAAAAACTGCACAAAGAAATAAACTGAAATCGCCGATAGATGTTATTGCTCCCAGAACCAGGGCAGCCAGTCCGGCGGCGGGGCCACTGACACTCAACGGTGAATTACTCAGTGCACCAATCAGGACACCCCCGATGATACCTGAAATAATACCACTGAAAAAAGGCGCTCCTGAAGCCAGAGATATACCCAAACAAAGTGGCAGGGCGACCAGGAAAACCACGAGTCCGGCAGGCAAATCAAATTTCAGGTTTGCAAAAAGAGACTGTTGCTTTTTCATAAATATAAATAAGTAGACGTTTGTACCGGTTACAGTAATTAAATGGCAGGCCAATGAGGCTGCCCGGTTCATTTAGAACAATAAGGTAAATCAGCTGATTTTAAGCACAATTTGGAGGCGGAACAAGGAGTTCGCCATGGAATGCCACATAGAGACTGGCATTTTCACCTGTACAAAAAGCCATGACAGATGATATAAAATGACTACCCGATTCCGCATGATGCAGAAACTCTTCAGAAAATGAAGAGCTTCCCGGGTTTTTTTCTTCGGTATTATTCCCAAAAGGGTTTGCCGATTCTTCTTCATTATCGGCTGGCAGGGAGGAGGTTGCGGCCTGATCCTGGCCGGCATTATCCATACTGGCGTATACGAATGAAATGCTGACCGTGAGCCAAAGCAAGGTCAGGATCATCAACAGGGCTGAAAGCCGCTGTGCCATTGTATGTATTCTCCGTTCATTTTTCATCCGGGGTCGCAAAATAGCGTATTCACAGGTCCTTACCAAACGAATTGAAATTCAATAAGATTAATTTAATTTTAATCAGGTTTAACCCGCAGAAATGTCAAAACAACTGCGTAGTCTATTTGTTGAGCTAAAATGCAAATTATTTTGCAATATATTAAACAGGAACAAATCCTTCAAGCCTGCGTTAAAAAATGAAACCATACGAAATCCTTTTAAACGACAACAAGCATTGGGCTGCCCGGAAAAAAGCGGAAGATCCCGCTTTTTTTGAACGGCTGCTTCATGTTCAATCTCCGGAATTCCTGTGGATCGGGTGCAGTGATAGCCGGGTACCGCCGGATCAGATCACCCAGACCGAACCCGGGGAGATTTTTATTCACCGGAATGTGGCCAACCTGGTGGTGAATACGGATGTAAACCTGATGAGCGTGGTGGACTATGCCGTAAACCATTTGAAAATCAAACATGTGGTGGTGTGCGGGCATTACGGTTGTGGCGGGATCAAAGCGGCCATGTCCAATACCGATTTCAATCAGGTGCTCAATATGTGGCTCCGTAATATCAAGGATATATACCGGATTCACCGAAAAGAACTCGAGGCCATCACTGATGAAGAGAGCCGGGTAAACCGGATGGTTGAGATCAATGTGAAGGAACAGATATTTAACCTGGCAAAGACGGCGATGATTCAGCGTGCCTGGTCCAACGATCAGCGCCCCGACCTCCATGGCTGGGTATATGACCTCCACGACGGGCTGATCAAACCGGTAATCGAAATGAAGGCCGGAGCGGATCTGGATGAGTTGTATGAATTTGAAGGACTGTAGAGAAAGTACGAGGTAAGAAGTACGAAGTACGAAACATAAAGGTCGAGGGCGAATTACCGGTCTCGAAGCTCGTAGCTCACTTCTCGCAACTAGCAGAAAAAGCTACGAGGTATGAGCTATGAGTTTCGAGCCATAAAGAACGCTAGCGAACTACCGGTCTCGAAGCTCGTAACTCGCTGCTCGCTGCTTAAGTTTTAACTCCGGTTTTTCCCTTACTGATTCACAAAAAACTGTTGCGCAATAAACACTGCGGCTCCCGCCAGGTAACCCAATAACGCAATCCAGCCAATCTTTTTTACATACCAGAAAAAATCTATTTTCTCCAGTCCCATGGCAGCTACCCCGGCGGCTGAACCAATGATCAGGATACTTCCCCCCGTACCAGCACAATACGCTAAAAATTCCCAGTAATAATGATCCGTCGGGTACTGATCCAGGCTGTACATCCCCTGGGCACCGGCCACGAGGGGTACATTGTCCACCAAGGCCGACAGTAACCCGATAGTCATCGTAATAGCTGAAATATTT
>CAUJFR010000118.1 GCA_963169885.1 Bacteroidota bacterium | reverse complement strand
GTAGCCCTGGGTAATTCCATCGGTTCCGGACCAAAGGGGATCAGTGCGCCGGTCTTGCTGGTAAACTCCTTTGATGAACTGGAAGCAAAGAAAGATCTTGTAAAAGGAAAGATCGTTTTCTATAACTATAAATTCAATGATACCTATATCAGCACCTTCAATGCCTACCGCGATGCCGGGCAATACCGCGGTGCCGGACCCAGCCGGGCTTCTAAATACGGAGCCGTCGGCGTAATCGTAAGGAGCATGAGCCATGCCGTGGATAATAACCCGCATACCGGCGCTACCCGCTATGATTCGGCTTATGCAAAGATCCCGGCAGTGGCCATCGGTCTCCGCGATGCGGATTGGCTGAGTGAGCAGATTCAAAAATCAGGTGTGAATGTGACCCTGAAAACCAACGGGAAATTTTTACCGGATACTATTGGTCATAATGTGATCGGCGAATTGAAAGGTTCAGAATTCCCGGATCAGATCATAACCGTTGGCGGACACCTCGACAGCTGGGATAATTGTGAAGGCGCGCATGATGATGGTGCCGGTTGTGTGCAGACGATTGAAATACTTCGTGCATTCAAAGCCCTGGGTTATACGCCCAAACGTACTATACGGTTTGTACTGTTTGCCAATGAAGAGAATGGATTAAGAGGCGGCACCAAGTATGCAGAAGTTGCAGCAGCCAAAGGAGAGAAACATATCCTTGCTATTGAAAGTGATGCCGGTGGATTTACCCCCAGGGCCCTGGGCTTTACCGGCAGTGATGAACAGTATGCAAATTTTTTATCCTGGAAACCTCTGATTGCTCCGTACGGTTGTACCGAATTGGTGAAAGGTGGCGGTGGAGCCGATATTGGTCCGCTCAACCGCACCCTGAAAACACCGATGGCCAGTCTCAATCCGGATACACAACGTTACTTCGATATTCACCATGCCCGCAGCGATGTATTCGAAGCCGTGAACAAAAGAGAACTGGAACTGGGTGCAGTGAATATGGCGGCGCTGATTTACCTGGTGGACAAATATGGATTGTAAGGGAAGCTAGAAGCAAGAAGCTAGAAGCGAGAAGGAGGGGAGAGGCTGATAGTTTGAAAAGTAATAAGGATGAGTATGGCGTATTATATAAAAGAAAAGGAAGATTACAAGGTCAGTACGGATCCGGGGGAACTGGACCTGGCAGTCATTCATAAATATCTGTCAGGGGAATCCTATTGGGCAGAAGGAATTCCATTGGAAACTGTTGAAAAGGCACTATCCAATTCACTCTGTTTTGGCTTGTATAAAAGCAACAAGCAGATTGGGTTTGCCCGACTCGTAACGGATAAAGCCACGTTTGCTTATTTAGCCGATGTATTTATACTGGAAGAACATCGTGGAAAGGGTTTATCCAAATGGCTGATAGAAGTGATCCAGTCGCACCCCGAATTACAGGGACTCCGCCGCTGGATGCTGATGACCCGCGATGCACAGGGGCTCTATGAACAGTTTGGCTGGACGGTCCTGGATGAAGATGCGCGTTTGCGGAGTATGCAAAGGCATTTTAAGGAAGTGTATAGGAAAATGAGTAATGAATAATGAGTAATGAGTAAGAAGGGAAAAGTCATTACTAAATCAGTCATTTCACATAGCGGGATGGTCAGAAATATAGTGCGGTGCGATCAGCTACTCATTACTGATTACTCATTACTCATTCTCTCCCCACCAGTTCCCCCACTGCTTTCCTCACTTTCTCAAACGGAAAACCGCTCAGCACCTGATCCATCAAGACTTTGATCTCTGCGGTACAAAGATTCCCGATGCTGCCTTCGTGGGTATGATTCACAGTGGTATCATAGGTGAACTGCCCGGCTTCAATATCCCTTCCCACTTTTTTATAGGCATCCCGGAAGGGCATGCCCTGGTTTACCAGTTTATTGACTTCTTCCACACTAAAGAGGTATTTATATTTCTCATCCGCGAGGATATCTTTATTCACTTCAATATTACTCAGCATCAGTCCGGTCATTTCAATACAGGCTGAGAGTGTTTTGAAAGCAGGGAACAAATGTTCTTTCAGCAGCTGCAGGTCCCGGTGATAACCCGAAGGCAGGTTGGTGGTCATCATTGAGATTTCATTCGGCAGTGCCTTGATCCGGTTGCAATGAGAGCGGATCAGTTCAAATACATCCGGATTCTTTTTATGTGGCATGATGCTGCTGCCCGTGGTGAGTTCGGCCGGGAAAGAAATGAAGCCGAAATTCTGGTTCAGGTAGAGACAGGCATCCATACTCAGTCTGGCCAGTGTTTCAGCTACATTAGCAAGAGCTTGTGCAACTATGCGTTCCGCCTTGCCTCTTCCCATCTGCGCATACACCACATTATAATTCATGGTCTCAAAGCCGAGTAATTCCGTGGTCAGGGTCCGGTTGATGGGGAAAGATGAACCATAACCTGCTGCAGAACCCAGGGGATTTTTATTAACTACTTCATACGCGGCTTTTACAGTGACCAGGTCATCCACCAGGCTTTCTGCATAAGCGCCAAACCATAATCCAAAGGAAGAAGGCATGGCGAGCTGCAGATGGGTGTAACCCGGAAACAGGTGGTCTTTATATTTTTCGCTTTGCGTTTGCAATAACTCAAACAGTGGTTGAATATGATGGACCAGTCCTTCCAGTTCGTGACGTAAAAATAATTTTATATCCACCAGCACCTGGTCATTGCGACTGCGGGCTGAGTGGATCTTTTTACCGGCATCGCCCAGTTTTTGGGTGAGCAGGAGCTCTACCTGGGAATGGATGTCCTCAACATCAGGGTGAATGGAGAGTGGGGAGTGGTGAGTGGGGGAAGTTGTTTTATAAATTTCTCTCAATGCAGCAACGATGCTGTTTTTGTCTTCCGGAGTCAGTAGCCCTACAGTTTCCAGCATGGTGACATGCGCAATACTGCCCAGGATATCGAAGGGAGCCAACAGCAGATCGAATTCGCGATCACGGCCCACGGTAAATACTTCTACTTCCTTTAATGAGGCGGTATCCTTTTGCCAGAGTTTCATAATACCTGATTTAGGAGATTAATATAAAGCGCGATCCCTTCCCTGATTTCTTCAATAAAGATATATTCATCCGCGGTATGACTGCGGGCTGAATCACCGGGGCCCATCTTCAGTGCCGGGAAAGGCATCAGGGCTTTGTCGGAGGTGGTGGGTGAACCATAATAAGTCCTTCCCAGCGAGGTGCCCGCTTTTACCAACGGATGATCCAGCGCAATGGAAGTGGAGCGTAAACGGGTACTCCGGGGTTTAACTTCGCAGTTCACATTGGCTCTGATGAGTTCGATCACTTCTTCAAAACTATAGAGTTCATTTACCCTGGTGTCGACTACAAATTTACAGACAGCCGGCACCACATTATGCGCCTTGTTCTCTGTTTCGATCACCGTCACACTCATTTTAGAGGGGCCGAGTAAGGGAGATATTTTATCCAACTGAAAACTGTTGAACCAATTGATATCCTTCAGTGCCTTGTAGATCGCATTCTCTCCTTCGTTACGGGCTGCATGTCCGGCTTTCCCATGACTCACACAATCGAGTACCATCAGTCCGCGTTCAGCCACTGCCATCTGCATCTGGGTAGGTTCGCCCACAATGGCACAATCGATCTTTGGTAAATAGGGCAAGGTATATTCAATACCACCGGTGCCGCTGATCTCTTCTTCCGCGGTAGCAGCGAAAATCACATTGTACCGGCCGTTTTCTTTTTCATAAAAATGCAGGAACACCGCCAGCAGGGAAACCAGGCAACCTCCGGCATCATTGCTGCCCAGTCCGAATAGCTTACCTTCTTCCATAATGGGGGCAAACGGATCCTTGGTATACTGTGGATTGGGTTTTACGGTATCATGGTGTGAGTTCAGCAGGATCGTCGGCTTCTGCTCATCATAGTATTTATTGAGGGCAAAAACATTATTGCCAACCCGTGTATGGACGATCCCGCGTTCGCCGATGAAACGGCAGAGTATGCCGGCGGTCTGGTCTTCCTGCTTACTAAAAGAAGGGGTGGCGATCAGCTCTTTCAGCAGATCAATGGCGTTGGATTGTAATATGGTTAGTTCACTGTTCATGTAAAATACTTGTACCTGCCTTTCCTTGTAACAGGTCGGACAGTTGTTCGGCTTTGCCGATGATCACCTTGCTCACCCCGCTGTTCAGGGCGGTAAAGGCATTGTCGAGTTTGGGGATCATCCCGGCAAATATTTTGTTCTTTGCTTTCAGCTCCTGGTAATAGGAAGGCCGGATCTCCGGGATCACCGTGCTGTCGTCATTGGCATCGAGCAATACCCCGCTTTTTTCAAAGGAATAGATCAGCTCCGTATCATACAGGCCGCTCATACCCTTGGCAATCTCCTGGGCAATGGTATCCGCGTTGGTATTCAGTAATTGTCCCCGCTGATCGTGTGTGATCGGGGCAAAGACAATGGATATATTCTTTTTGAGCAGGGTACTGATCAGATCGGTATTGATGCTATCCACATCCCCGACAAATCCATAATCCAGTACCGGGTGATTTCTTTTATGGGCAAGGATCACATCTCCGTCGGCCCCGCAAAGGCCAATAGCATTGCAATGATTGGCCTGGAGTGTGGCTACGATATTCTTATTGATAAAACCGGCATAGACCATGGTCACGATCTTCAGGGTTTCGGCATCGGTGATCCGGCGGCCATCCACCAGTTGCTGTTCAATGCCCATTTTTTCTGCCAGCCGGGTGGCCAGTTTGCCACCTCCATGTACCAGGATCTTCTTTTCTTCAATGGCGGCAAAGTCACGCAGGAAGGCCGCAAGTTTGGCTTCATCATCAATGATGTTGCCCCCGATCTTTATGATATAGAGTTTATCCATTGGTTGTTAGAAGTTGTTCCAATACTGCCTGCGCCGCCCAAACCCGGTTCCCGGCTTCGCGGGTGACAATGCTGTTAGGCCCATCGAGTATCTCATCACTCAGTTCCACATTGCGGCGCACCGGCAGGCAATGCATCACTTTGGCATTGTTGGTCGCTTCGAGTTTTTTATTGGTCAGCATCCATTTCGGATCGCTTTCATAGATCTTTCCGTAATCCGTATACGTACTCCAGTTCTTCACATACACGAAGTCGGCATCTTTCAATGCTTCTTCCTGGTTATGGGTGATGCTGGCTCCTTGGTTGAATTCCTCACTCAGTTCATAGTCTTCCGGGTGAGTGATCACAAAGTCCGCCTGCCCCCAGGCATTCACCCATTGGGAAAAACTGTTGGCCACACATTGAGGAAGTGGCTTGACATGCGGAGCCCAACTAAGTACGATTTTCGGTTTCCGGTTCAGGGCTTGTTCCTGCATGGATTCCGTGATCGTGATAATATCAGTCAGCGACTGCAAGGGATGCAGGGTGGCGCTTTCCAGGCTCAGCACCGGTATACCCGCGTATTTGATAAATTGTTTGATATATAATTCGCTGTAGTCATCCTCCCGGTTCTTCAATGAAGGGAATGTTCGGATGGCCAGGATATCGAAATATTTCCCGAATACCGGGGCGGCATCCTTCACGTGTTCCACCGAAGTGCCGCTCATGATGGCTTCTTCCTCGAACTCGAGGGCCCAGCCTTCGCTGCCTACATTGAAGACAATGGCTTCCATACCCAGGTTCTGCGCGGCGATCTGTGTACTCAGGCGGGTACGCATACTCGGGTTGAGGAATAAACAACCGATGCGTTTATTGGCGCCGAGGGTTTTATTCGCCAACGGACTGGCTTTATGGGCCAGGGCACGTTGTACCAGGGCATCAATATTGTTTACATCATGAACGGAAACGAAATTTTTCATATCAGCTGGCAGGGGTTGAAACGAGAAGACTGATCTCCTCTTTTATGGATTCGATAAATTGTTCAGCGTCTTTTTTCTTCAGGCCTAAAGAAGGCAGAAG
>CAUJFR010000117.1 GCA_963169885.1 Bacteroidota bacterium | reverse complement strand
CGTAATGAACAGTCGTGATGAATGGAAGAAAGAATGGTTAAATGGTGTGTTAAGCCTTCCTTTGTTTAAAAAATGAGATCAGATCAGCTTATGCTCATACGCATATTTCACCAGGCCGATTACACTATTTGTATTCGTCTTACGGAATATATTCTTCCGGTGGGTTTCAACCGTACGCTCAGAAATGAATAATTCTTCCGCAATCTGTTTGTTGTTGTATTCCTTCTCGATCAGCCGGATAATTTCAATTTCCCGGTCTGTCAGGTGGGCGTCTTCAATCTGCTTTTTCCGTTCACTGCTCCGTTGCAGTTCACTGATTACTTCTTCGCTGAAGTAGATGCCGCCTGCGGCAATTTTCCCGAGTGCTTTGATCAGCTCCTGTTTTCCGACATTTTTCAATACATAACCGGAAATGTCTGCATCATTAATCATTTCATTCACCAGGTCACCCTGACCACTCATCGAAAGGGCAAGGATTTTAACAGCCGGGAACTTCTGTTTGACTAACCGGGCCAGTTCATTACCCGGCAAGCCCGGCATCATTACATCGGTAAGCAGGATATCAACCGGATGCTCAGCCATTTTAGCCAATACTTCAGTGGGATCGGTTGTGGCAAATGAAAGCCGGAACACCTCGTGACCTTTCAGCAGGCTCATGAGTCCGTCTATTACGATCTGGTGATCGTCAACCAGGGCCAGGGAGATTTTGCGGTTCATGCGTACTAATGGTTCGTAAGATAAACCAATTTTGGTTTTGGCAGCTTCCATGTTTATTATTTCCCCAATAGATGCAGGGGAGGGTGGGATTGCAGTTGGTGAAATGTTAAACTGGGGAGAGAAGTTTAAGAGGTTTAAAAGGTTTAAGAGGTTGACAGGTTAATAGGTTGACAGGTTTATAAGGTGCTGCCTTTAGTAGGGGCTGTTTCATGACACCCGACACCTTAAAGTGGAATATGAAGCGCCACCACCGTTCCTCTTCCCGGGGCAGAATCAAAGTCGACCGAGCCCTTCAGGTATTCGATCCGTGAACTGATATTTTTTATGCCGATGCCTTTCAGTTTCTCCGCGTCGGTGGTATCAAAACCTTTGCCATTGTCTTCAATAGTTCCGCTGATCCCGTCTTTGTCGCGGATCAGGGAGATATCCAGGGTGCTGGCACCCGCATGTTTGATCGTGTTATTGACACATTCCTGTACCACCCGGTACAGCATGGTTTCAATATTGGAATCCAGCCGTTGTTCCAGTCCTTCAGTATATACAACGACCTTCAGATCCTTCTGGTTCAGCTTGCCCGTAAACTCCCGGATAGCTTCACCCAGGTTGTTTTTAAGAAGGGCATTCGGCATCATTACATGGGAAACAGTCCGTACTTCCCGACAACTTTCATCCACCAGGTTAATTACTTTTTCAAAGGACTTTCGTTGTTCTTCATTGTCGAATTGCAGTTCAGACTCAAAAGCGGACAGGTTCATTTTGGCCGCACTCATCATCTGGCCCACTCCGTCATGCAGGTCTTTCGCAATCCGTTGCCGTTCATTTTCCTCCGCTTCCATTACTGCCCGGATGGCGGTTTCCTGCTGCCGCATGAGTTCCGACTTCATGGCGGTTTCCTGGCGGAGTTTATTGCGTTTGTACCAGGACAACAAGAGCAGGCTGGATAACAAAACAAATCCGGCGATACCGGCAAACAGGTAATTCTGCATTTTCAATCTGTTATTCTGCTGTTCAATCAGCCGGTCCTGTTTTTCCGTCTCATATTTTGTTCTCATTTCTGCAATTGCCTGGGGATTGGCATCTGCATACATGCTGTCCTTCAGGTCACTGATTTTTTTATAATACGCTGACGCTTTTTCAAAGTTATTGGCCGTTTCATAATTACTGGCCAGTGATGTATAAATCATGGGCAGCTTGGCCGTGATATTATTTTCCTGAGCAATACGGAGTGCTTTTTCCCCAATAGCAATACCTTCTTTGGTATTACCCAGTTTTGCGTAAAGCTTTGAGATTTCGGCCTGGTCTGATACAATAAAAAACGGATCGCCAACCTTTTCCCGCAAGGGCTGTGCTTCCAGATAGGAAGACAGCGCTTCATTGAGTCGTCCCTTTTTAACCTGCGCATTGCCAAGTATAAATAAACCGTTGGCCTCGGTAATTATATCACCGGCTTTGCGGGCACTATTAATGGAAAGACGGGCATATTTAAAGGCTGAGTCAGACTGATTCAAGGACCCAAAACAAGAGGCCATATTACTGAGGGCCACACCGGAGAAATTTTGTGGTAATTTTTTTTCCAGCGTAAAATCAAGAGCCATCCTGAAATTCTGAATAGCCTCCTCAAACTGATTCAGTTCCATCATGGCCCAGCCAATATTCACATAGGCTTTGAGTTTGGTCATATTATCTCCCGCTATTTCCGAATAGTTGAGGGCTTTATAAAAACGGGTCAGGGCTTCTTTTTTCTTGTCCAGTTTCATGCAACTCACACCTGAAAAAGAGTAATACAAGGCCAGTTGAGCGATCAGGGCCGGTTGCGTGTGGAGCCATTCAATATATTGCTGGGCGATCAATAGTGCTGAATCGGGTTTGCCGGTATTATAGTAGTAATAGCAAACGAGAATATCCGATTTTGAAAGCCCGGTTGAATCTTTTTCTGCGGAATAAATGGCGGAGGCCTGCCGGGCATACTTGGCGGAACTATCCGGTGAGGAATACCGGTACGAACCTGCCAACTCAACGAGCAACGCCGCTTTTTTCGAAGGATTTTTTTCACCGGCGATCAGGGATTGTAAACTGTCAGTGTTCTGTTGTGCATGCAGCCCAATTACCCCTAAATACATCAGCAGTATAGTAATCCCTTTTTTCATATATGCTTACTTACAATCCCAATACATCTTTCATCGTAAAAAATCCTTTCCGGTTTTTCAGAAACTCGGCCGCTAATACCGCTCCGGTGGCAAAACCGGTCCGGTTATGTGCAGTATGAATAATTTCAATGGTATCAATCACAGAAGAGTACTTCACACTATGTGTACCAGGCGCCGGATCTTCCCGCTGACTGATGATTTCCAGGTCTTCCGGATTATCGCTAAGTTCATTTACCCATTGTTTTTTCCGTTTAATCTCGGTCAGCACCTGTTCAGCCAGGGTAATTGCCGTACCACTGGGGGCATCTTTTTTCTGGGTATGATGAATCTCTTCCAGGATAACTTCATACTCTTTATGAGGGCCCATGAGGGCGGCCAGTTTCTTGTTCAACTCAAAGAAAATGTTAACCCCTACACTGAAATTACTGGAGTAGGCAAATGCCCCGCCTTTATCCGTGCACAAAGCTATCATGGTTGCCAACTGGTCTGTCCAGCCGGTAGACCCGCAAACCACAGGTACTCCATACTCCAATAATTTTTTTACATTATCAGGGGCACTATGGGGACTGGTGAATTCAATGGCAGCTTCGGCTCCCGACAGATTTTCTCTGGTGAATTCATGCAGGTTGGGCTGGTCAATCTTAAGCACGATCTCGTGTCCACGGTGCAGAGCCACTTCCTCAATGGCTTTTCCCATTTTACCATAACCAATCAGGGCGATGCGCATACAGGTTTATTTTATGATACTAAAAAAGGATTAGCCAGCCTTCATGTCGAAGGCTGTTCCGTTTGTTCAATTACAGACAAATGTAAATATTCTGAAGGGCTGACCACCCCGTACTGGCCGGTATTTATTTACCGATTTTCACCACCAGGCTGAGACCACTGGTGCGGGCTGTTTCGCTATAACCAGGTTTGAAACGGAAACTCAGATCCGGGCTGACATCAAAACTCTTAAGATGGGCATCAACCGTGGCATCCACCACATTTAATCCCCAGAGGATAAGAAAGAATAACACGGAGTAATCAATATCCCGGCGGAAAGAATTCCGGTAGTACTTGAGGGATTCAATATCCAGGGGACGCAGGTTGGCCCGGATCAGGGAATAGAGGGCGCTGTCCGTCTGGTTATACTGCATATTGTATTTTACCCGATACGCAAAACGGGTATCCCTGTAATTTTTCAGGTTATAGAAAAAGATGCCGCCGCTGGTACCCAGGGCGCCGTAAACAATCGGCAGTTTCCAGTATTTTTTATTGTATATCTGTCCCCAGCCGGGCAGAATGGCTGAGCGGATCGCGGCTTTCCGGGGACTATGCGCTTTCAGGGCAGAATCATAGCGACTGCTGCCAGTGGCAGCTTTTTTAATTACCGGCAGCGAATCCTTCTTTTCTGTTACCGGCAATTCTTTTTCCTGTGCACAGAGGTTGGCTGAGCTGAGCAACAGAAAACACAGTAAAGAGAAAAGTATTCTCATGATAAATTAATCAAGCGGGGCATCCATTTGCCGCAGGATCTTGGTCAGTTCTTCCTGGGAATAATATTCAATAATAATCTGACCACTTCCATTCCGGCTGTTTTTCAGTTTAACCCTTGTACTGAAATAACCCGCTAATTTATCTTCTATTCGCTGAAATGCGGAGGGTAACTGGCTTTTTGCCGTTTTTTTAACAGCATCACCTTGTTTATACAGGTTGCGGACCAGAGCTTCTGTCTGGCGAACCGAAAGCCCTTTATTTTTTATTTCCTTATAAATATAAAGTTGCTGATCCACCGTATCCACATTGATCAGGGCCCGGGCATGACCCATGCTCAGTTCATTGCTGCGGACCGCGAGCTGGATATCAGGTGGAAGTTTGAGCAAACGGATAAAATTGGCCACCGTACTCCGGTCCTTGCCCATTCGTTCAGCCACTTGTTCCTGGGTATAATCCAGTTCCTCCATCATCCGTTTATAGCTCAGTGCTATTTCCATGGCATTGAGGTCTTCCCGTTGTAAGTTTTCCAGCAAGGCCAATTCAAGTAACTGCTGATCGTTGGCCTGTCGTACATAAGCCGGTATATCTTTCAGTCCGGCCAGTTTGGATGCCCTTAATCTGCGTTCCCCCGAAATCAGGCGATACTTACCATTCGCCATACGCGATACGGTCACAGGCTGGATAATATCATGCAGCCTGATCGATTCCGCCAGTTCCTGCAATGCTTTCTCATCAAAGTCACGGCGGGGCTGCTTCGGATTGGTCTCAATTTCATCCACCGATAAACGGGAGATGCCGGTGGCATTCTCCACCACATTCTGTTTCAATTGTCCGCTGCCGGTCTTCAGATCAGAATCAATACTCTGTAATAAGGAACGGATTCCTTTGCCGAGGAGGTCTTTGTTATTTTGTTTTGGAGTCGTCATTGTTCGGTTGTCAGATGTCAGGTGTCAGTTGTCAGGTTGTTGATGCCGGTCTTCTGATTAAATAATATTAAATAAAAGGTCCGGTGTATTTCGTACTTCGTACTTCGTACTTCGTACTTCTTACTTCGTACTTATATCTCCAGTATTCTCTCTTCCTGCGTCATCTTCGTCATATCATTCTTCTGCAATATCTCTTTGGCCAGGTTCAGATAGTTCATCGAGCCTTTGCTGGCTGCATCATATAAAATCACGGGTTTGCCGGCACTCGGGGCTTCGGCTAATCTTGCATTCCGGTGTACAATAGTACTGAATACCATTTCATCAAAATGCCGGCGTACTTCACTGACCACCTGGTTGCAGAGACGAAGGCGTCCGTCATACATGGTCATCAGGATACCTTCAATTACCAATGCAGTATTCAACCGGCTTTGTACAATCTTGATCGTATTGAGCAGTTTGCCTAATCCTTCCAGGGCGAAAAATTCAGCTTGTACCGGAATTACCACGGAATCCGCAGCGGTTAATGCGTTTACGGTAATCAATCCAAGAGAAGGAGAGCAGTCGATGATAATAAAGTCATAGTCATTCCGTATTCCATCCAGCAGATTCTTCAGCACCATTTCACGGCTGGGGTAATTGATCATTTCAATTTCAGCACCCACCAGGTCAATATGTGAAGGAATTAAATCCAGGTTAGGGATTTCTGTCTTCAGGATCACATCTTTTGCACGGGCCTGGTTGACCATACAGTCATACAGACTCTGGGTGACATTGTGCAGGTCAAAGCCAACACCTGTGGTGCTGTTGGCCTGCGGATCACCATCCACCAGCAGGGTTTTGTATTCGAGCACAGCAAAACTTGCCGCCAGGTTGATCGCGGTGGTGGTTTTGCCTACACCTCCCTTTTGATTAGCTACACCGATAATTCTTGCCATTTTGCCGAAAACTGGTTGAAGTAAGTGATTGAATATGGTAAAATTGCCCCCTGATCACAAGAACGCAAATTTAAGTTTTACGCCGGTAAAAAGGCATGCTGGCAAAAATAAGCGTTCGACAAAAGACTGCCTATTATTCATGGACGCTTAATTTTGACACTTATATGCGTAGTTCTCCGTTTTGGTGGGTTTTTCTGGGCTTTATGTTCCTCATTGACCTCTATTTCTTTCAGGCCCTGAAGGTATTGACCCAGTCCGCCAGCCCCCGTACCCGGTTGATTATCCATTCCGGGTATTGGACGCTTTCTGCGCTGGCCATTGTTATGTTGATCCTTTTACCCTACCTGCAGATGGATAAAGCGGCCAAACTGGCCAAAAGCACTATTTTTTCGATGATTGCTGGCCTTTTTTTCGCCAAACTGATCGCTTCCCTGTTTTTCCTGGTAGACGATTTGCGTAGAGGCGCTCAATGGGCCGGGGAGAAGATACTCACCAGACCAAAAGAAGTGGGGGCGGCTGCCCTGACCGGGGAAGGCATAACCCGGTCGGCCTTTATGAGCTGGCTGGGCGTCCTGGCCGGAAGTGGCCTGTTTGGTACCCTGGTCTATGGTTTTGGAAACAAACACCGCTACCAGGTAAGTAAGGTAAAACTCAATTATCCGAATCTGCCGGCTGCCTTCCGGGGCACTAAAATTGTCCATATTTCCGATATCCATTCGGGCAGTTTTACCGATAAAGAAGCGGTGATGAAGGGCGTATATAAAATTCTGGCTGAAAAACCGGATATGATCCTGTTTACCGGTGACCTGGTGAATAACCTGGCCACCGAAATGGAGGATTATAAAGAGGTGTTTAATAAACTGGAAGCTCCAATGGGTGTGTATTCCACCCTGGGTAATCATGATTATGGAGAATATGTGCAGTGGGATAGCCCTGATCAGAAAGCAGCCAACCTGGAAAGTCTGAAGAAAGTACACGCGGATATGGGCTGGCGGCTACTGATGAATGAGCATGTGGTCCTGGAAAAAGAAGGTCAGCAAATCGCCTTACTTGGAATTGAAAACTGGAGTGCCAAAGCCCGTTTTCCCAAATACGGAGACCTTAGTAAAGCGCATGCCGGAGCTGCCGCCTATCCCTTCAAAATCCTGATGAGCCATGACCCATCGCATTGGCGGGCTGAAGTGATGGAGAAATACCCGGATATTGACCTCACTTTATCAGGACATACCCATGGGATGCAGTTTGGTGTGGAAATTCCCGGCCTGAAATGGAGCCCGGTGCAATATATGTACAATGAATGGGCCGGTCTGTACGAAAAG